>JBDTUW010000162.1:0-7914 GCA_040007555.1 Acidobacteriota bacterium
AAGCGGGGATTGTACAGGAGCCGATCTGGTTTTGCGATGGCCTCTGGGCCGGAGCGCGTGACCGGACAAATTCAACGAAGCTCCCCCGGGCACCTCTCCGCCTGGCGTCAGGTTGTCCCTTGATTTGGCGGTGAAGCCGAACCGCTCGCCCGCCTCGGGTTCCCCCGCCTTGACACCCACCCTCGAAGTGACCGACAATTTCTGCATTATTTCCAATCATGAGCGTTCTACATGTCGTTGGTACATGTAGACTGCCCTCGACTGAGAGACCCTGAGAGTTAGATATGAGTATTAAGCCGTTCCTTCTCCAGTCGAAGCGCAATCAAAGTTCATTTGAAAGGCGGGATGCTATGAGGAGACTCGTGCACATCCTCGTGCGTAAGATGGTCATCGGCGGTGCGCTCGGAGCCGTTGCCTTTGGCCCTGGCTTTTGCCTGGGTTTCTCTGGATTCGCAGGGCCGACCGTCGAGGCCGCTCCAGTGCTCGCGTTTGTATCAGGCACCGTTAAGGACGAAGGTGGACAGCCGCTGACTGGCGCTGTTGTTGCCCTGCTCGAGGCTGCCTTCAACGGACGCGAGATAAAGAGTGTCAAGACCGATGCCGAGGGAAAATTTACGGCAGCGATCAATCCGGGCGCCTACCGGCTGCGTGCGGCGGCGGAGGGCTTTAAGCCCGTACTGGCACGAGTCCTCCTCGATCCAGCCGCAAAGGTCAACTACGACTTTGCCCTCAAGCGCGACGATACGCTCGTCGATAAGCGTGGTGACCGGGATGACTATCGCTGGATTGGTAGGAGTGTTCCGCGTCACGTCTTGCACCTCGACGAGGAGGCGCCACCGCCCGTCCAAAGCGGTTTTACTGATGATCGGCAGACCGAATTTCGTCCATCGTTTCACGGGATGATGCAGCTTCTGGCCGTCAATTCGCTGGCGGGTTCATCGGTTCCCGGTGGTCAGGGATTCTATGGCACCAACTTCGCCGTCGCGGGCACATTTGGTGGCAACTTCGAGATGGCCGTCATCGCCCAGCGCGGCGCGGGTGCGCTCGCTCCGCAACGCGTCGAGGCGATCGCCACCGTCAGACCCTGGGCGACTCATCAGATCACTGCCAGCGTCGGATACGGACAGGTACCTTTTACGAGGCGTGCACTTGCGGAGCCGGACATGACCCCGGAGATCGACCCGACCGGCACGCCTGGTTCGGGCGGACTTGCAGCGAATGCACCGGGATCGGCATCCGGAATTGCTCAGCGTGGCGTTGCCGCCGGTCGTTCCGCGCCCCTCTCGACGATCGATCAGTTATCGCTTTCAGCGGTTGGGCAATGGCAGGTCTTTCAACCCCTGCTTGTCATTTATGGCTTCGACTATGCTCGCTTCGTTGGGTCATCGACCCGGCATCAAGAGAGCATTCTGCCAAGACTGGCCTTCCAGTTCGAACCTGCGGCCGGGCTGCGGCTGAAGGCGGGTCTGACGCCAGGATCAGGTCAGAATCGAATTGCTCCTGAGGGCTTCGAGTCGGAGGATATTGACGCGACGTTCGAGACTCAGGCGCCTGAGATAGCGGCCGGAGACGAGCCGCTGATCGATCGTAGTCGCCGGCTCGAATTTGGATTTGAGCGGGTGGTTGCGAACGGGTCAGGTTCAATTGAGGCGGCCGCGTTCTACGACATCGTCTCGCGCCACGGGATTGGCGTTGTGGCGCTGCCTCTTGAGGCTACCTCGGAGACTCAGGCGGCTTTCCAGCGGGTGGCCAACCAGGTCCAGTCGATGAACGGAGCCGCGCGCGGCCTTCGAGTGATGTACGCACAGCGGCTTGGCGACCAAGTCACAGCATCGTTTGGCTATAGTTTTGGGCGCGGTCAACGTTTCGATGAATCATACCTCAGCGATCTGCGTCCATCGCATCTGCTTCGCAGCCGGTTCTTTCAAGTTGCGACTGCCAAGCTTGACCTCGATTTCACAGCTCAAACTGGAACGCATATCTCAACAGTGGTGCGCTTGTCGCCCCAGGCGGTGGTGTTCGCAATAGATCCCTTCGCCGGGCAGATGTCGGTGTATGACCCGAACATCAACATTTATGTGACTCAGGAGCTGCCAAATCTAGGTCTGCCGTTCAGATGGCAGGCGCTGGTGGATATTCGAAACCTCCTCAATCAGCTGAACGGAGTGGATGATGGAACGGTTCAGTTGGTCAGTGCGCGGTCGTATCGAACGGTACGCGGCGGGGTCAGTTTTCGGTGGTGACTGACCCGCGAGTCCGAATTCTCGGATTTGCCGTACAAAAAATTGGACTTAGCTCATCGCAAATATCCGTTGCCTGGATAGTCGAGGCCTCATACCCTTAAGTTGTCGCCTGCGCTGGGGTTAGGGGTCGTTGGAACAAGAATTGCTTTAACAAGTCGATAAATCTCGATCGATATTCGGTTGAGGACGGTCGAGAAGGTCGCTTTTGCCTTTGCTGAAGCGCGATCAGCAAGTGGGAAGGAACGATTGAAGTCGCAGGGTGGGACAAATCGAGTGGCGACGCGGACGCTGCTGCTGCTTTTTATCGCGGTACTCGCGATCATTGCCAGCGGCTTTAATTTGCGCGACCGCTGGGTCCAGAAGCCAGTCCCCACCGACGGGGTGACCTGGGAAGATGTTGCCGGGGTCGGCGTCGTAGCCGCGCGGGTTGAATCGGGCAGTCCGGCATCGCGATCAAGCCTCCGCCGCGGCGACGTCCTGATAGGGATCAGCCTGACGGGTTCCGAGCCTTTTGAAGAGGTCACTCGGGCCCAGCACGTTCAGATTTATCTCGATCAAGCCAAAGACAGACTCAAGGACGGGTTCGCGCTGAGCTACTGGATCGTTCGGCGAAATGACGCCGGTGACACCGTCATCCACGAAGGAATCGCGGACCTCGAGAACCTGGCATTTCGCTCCACTCACCTTGGGCGCGGTCTCTATCTGTGGTTGATTGGTCTGATCTATCTGACCATCGGAATCTACGTTCTTTTGAAACAGGGAAAAGCTCCCTATGTTGCTCACTTCTTCCTCATCTGCCTGCTTGCCTTTATAGCGCATAGTTTCAGCGCGACCGAGGAGCTGCGGACCCAGTTCGATAAGGTAATCGACCTGACCGAGACGATAGCGCTCATCCTGCTGACGCCCCTCTTTATCCATTTCGCGGCCATCTATCCGGCTCGCTATCATCTTTTCAACCGGCGCCGGTCGCTGGCGATGCTGCTCTACGTGCCGGCGATCGGACTGATTGTGGTCGAGGTCGCGCTGCACTTTGGGGCTATCCGCAACTGGATCCCGTGGTCGGCTGTGAACCTCAAGTCGGCAATGGAGCGAATCGAAGTGGCCGCATTTGGCGCTTCGATGATCATCAGTTGTGCGCTGCTGCTGCGCACGTTCTGGGGTGCGCGGTCACTTATCGTTCGACAGCAGTTGAAGTGGGTAGTCTGGGGGATGGGCATCGCAGGCGGCGCGTTCGCTGCCTTCTACCTGCCGTCGTTTCTTGCTTCGAGCGAAGTCAGCGGGTTGCTTGAGTCACTCGCGATCGCGCCGTTTATCTTTATCCCTCTGACGCTTGGATACTCGATCGTCCGCTATCGTCTGATGGACGTTGACGTGGTGGTACGGCGTTCGGCTGCGTACTTCATCGCCACTCTTTCGGTCGCCGTGCTTTTCGGTTCGGTCATGGCAGGGAGCTATGAGGTTCTCCGCGGGCTGTTATCGGAGCAGGCGACGGTTCTCATCGCTGCGGTGGTCATGTCGGCGATCGCGATGCTTTTTGCGCCGATGAAGAACTGGGTACAGGAGCGCATTGACCGGTTCTTTTACGGGGAGAAATACGACTATCGCGTGACGCTCCAGGACTTCGGCCGGGCGTTGTCATCAACTACGGAGCTGGATGTTCTGCTTGACCGCCTGGTGCGACGGCTGAAGGAGGTTCTCGCCGTCGAGCGCCTTGCCATTTTTATCGAGGATCGGAGTCGCACATCCGGTTTCAGCCTGGCGCGAACCGAGGGTATTGATCGAGAGATCAGCCTTCCTGCAGATTTTCTTGTCTTTTTGCGTGAGCAGAGCGGGTCGACGGGAATCGTCAGGGCCGACGCGCTCGATAGCTCGGAATCAGGAGATGAAGACAGCGGCGGAACAACGTCAATCAGCCGGCATTTTGGCTATTTTGTGCCGTGTGCCGTTCGCTCGAGAATGGTCGCCGTCATCGCTCTGGGCCGAGGCTCGGGCGGAGCGCTTCTTTCCTCCGAGGATTCGGCACTGCTGCGGTCAATCTCGGGTTATGTCGCCGTCGCCGTAGAAAACGCGCTGCTCATTGAAGAGCAGGAGCATCGCGCGAAGGAGCTCGAACGGCTGAAAGAATTCAACGAGAACATCATCGAGTCGATCAATGTCGGCGTCATGGTGATCAATCCGCACGGCCGCATCGTCAATTGGAATAGCGCGCTCGAGGCCATGTATGGGCTGCGCAGAGATGAGGCGATTGGCCGCCGGATCATTGAGGTTTTTGATGCAGGAATGATCAAGGCGCTCCGCGAGATGATGGCGCGCAGCGATGGTCTGACGAACGCGCCGATCAACGTTTATAAGTTCAAAGCCGCCGCCAGTGATGGCCGGGAACTGATATTGAATCTGTCGCTCGCTGCTCTTCAGGACAAGACTGGCGCCGTCGAAGGGACCTTGATTGCCATCGAAGATTTAACAGATCGAGTGCGACTCGAAGAACAATTGCAGCAATCTGACAAGCTCTCGTCGATCGGCATCCTCGCGGCCGGAGTGGCACACGAGGTAAATACGCCACTGACCGGGATTTCGTCCTATGCTCAGATGCTGCTGCAGCAGATTCCTGAGAACGATCCGCGCCACCAGTTGCTGCAGAAGATTCACCGCCAGACTTCACGCGCCTCTGCAATCGTCAATAATCTGCTCAATTTCTCCCGTGTGAGTGATGCTCGATTGGTGCCGGTAGACCTTCATCGCGTCCTTGACGACACGGTGCAGTTGCTCGACGCTCAGCTGCGCAACACTGATATTGAAGTGATCCGCGCCTATTCCGAGAACCTGCCGCTTGTTGCCGGCAATGCTCCAAAACTGCAGCAGGTTTTTATGAATATTATCCTCAACGCGCGCGATGCAATGACCCGGGGCGGGCGTCTTGAGATCCTGACAGATACCCGCGAAAACTCAGTCATTGTCCGGTTCCGTGATAGCGGAAGTGGAATCTCGCCAGAACACTTGTCGAAGATCTACGACCCGTTTTTCACCACCAAGCAGATAGGTTCCGGAACGGGGCTTGGCCTGGCCGTCAGCTACGGCATCATTCAGGACCACGGCGGGCGGATCGCTGTCGATAGCCGGCCCGGTGACGGCGCGTGCTTCGAAATCACACTGCCGATAGCCGGCGTCAGGCAGTTGGCAACGGCCAGCGACTAGCGTCAAACCTGACGGTTTTCCATACCTTCGAACTCCCCTTCGCACAATCATCAATGAGAAAGGTCCTGGAGCGGTGATCCCACACTGGCGAGCTAGATTCAACACGCAGTTCACCGACGAGAAATACCGGGCTTTTGTCAAAGCTCTGGAAGACGAAGTCAGCACCCGGATCGAGTTTCGCCCTTGCGAGACCCCCGTCTTCCTGCCACGCGACCTGCTCGACGAGATGGTCGCCGCCGGCAAAGAGATAATCAGCCAGCTCAGCACCGAGGAATATCTTCGCGCTTCAGATCGAGCCCTTCCACCCGCATTTACCGCGCTCAATGAAGGCAACCACCCTGACTTCATTCAGGTCGATTTCGCAGTCACACGCGACAGCGAGGGCAGGCTTACGCCAAAGCTGATAGAGCTGCAGGGGTGCGCGTCGCTCTACGCATTCCAGATGGTTCTACCGTCGGCTTATCGCCGGTTCTATGATCTCGGTGATCTGACAACCCTCATCGAAGGCCTGACTGAGAACGAATACCTCGAGCTTTTCAGGAATGTGATTCTCGCCGGGCATTCTCCGGAACAGGTAATCCTCATGGAGATCGAGCCGGGACTGCAGAAGACCCTTCCCGATTTTGTCGTTACCGAGCGACTCCTTGGGATCAGGACGGTCTGTATTTCTGAGGTAATCAAGCGTGGCACGAAGCTTTTCTATTCCGATAACGGGCAGGAGCGTGAAATACGGCGCATCTACAATCGCGTGATTGTTGATGAACTCATCACTAAGGGTACTCAATATGCTTTTGATTTCCGGGATGCGCTGGATGTCGAATGGGCTGGCCATCCGAACTGGTTCTTCCGGTTCAGCAAGTTCTCGCTGCCGTTTCTCAGGCATCCGACGGTTCCACGCGCATGGTTTCTAAATGAGCTGGACCAGTATCCCGCCGACCTCGAACATTTTGTCCTCAAGCCGTTGTTCTCTTTCGCCGGGGCTGGGGTCAAGGTTGAGATTACGAGGCAAGATCTGGAGGCAGTGCCCGAGCATCAGCGCGGAGAGTTTCTGCTGCAGGAGAAGATCACGTATGCGCCAGTGATCGAGACACCGGACGAGCCCAGCAAGGTCGAAGTAAGGCTCATGTTCCTCTGGCCACAGGGAGAGGACAAACCGCGCGCAGTCACGACGCTGACACGACTCAGCAAGGGCCTTATGCTCGGCGTCGACTTCAACAAAAACAAGACTTGGGTAGGATCATCATGCGCCTTCTTTGAGCGCTGATCCCGCCATTCGATGAGAGTCTAGTAGGCCCAGCGCGCCAGCAGCGAGCCTGCCGTAAAGCCCGCGCCAACTGCGGCGAAGAGAACCAGATCACCCTTTTTCAACTTGCCATCTTCAATCGCATCGCCGATTGCGAGGGGAATCGTGCCCGCAGTCGTGTTACCGAATTTGTGGATGTTCTTGATCACCTTCTCTGGTGCCAAACCCAGCTTTTCCGACGCGGAGTCGATGATTCTGAGATTGGCCTGGTGGGCGATAAAGCAGCCCACGTCGTTGGCACTCAGGTGATTTCGCTTGAGGATATTCCTGCTTAGCTCTTCCATTTTCCGGACAGCAAATTTGAAGACTGCCGGACCCTGCTGATGCACGTAGTGCATTTTCTTTTCTACAGTTTCGTGCGTCGAGGGATTAAGGCTGCCACCACCGGGCATGCAGAGGGAGGGCCCACCGGATCCATCTATTTCATGAAGATAATCGAGCACACCGAGGCCATCCTCGTCGGCTGGCTCCAGCAGAACTGCGCCTGCGGCATCTCCAAAGAGAACCAGAGTCGCACGATCCTCGGGGTTGAGCACGCTGGTCATGACATCGGCGCCGATGACCATGACTTTCTTGTGGGCGCCGCTTTCGATGAACTGAGCCCCGACCGTCAATCCATAAAGAAAGCCCGAGCAGGCTGCCGACAGGTCAAATCCCCAGGCGCCCTTTGCACCAATTTTGTTCTGAACGATACAGGCTGTAGCCGGGAAGAACATATCGGGTGTGACGGTGACAACGATGATCAGTTCGATCTCTGTCGCTTCGATTCCGCGGCGGTGCAGCAGATCGCTGGCGGCGCGCGCAGCAAGCTCCGATGTGGGTGTTCCGGGTTCGACCCAGTGACGCTCAGCGATGCCAGTTCTCTCGACAATCCAATCGTGGCTCGTCTCGACCATTTGGGAAAGATCGTCGTTGGTGACGACTCGAGGCGGGACATAACGACCGAGCGCCGATATCTTAGCCCTTCGTTTGAAGCCCATGTTGAGCCCAACTCCTTATGAGACGAAAATCGTATGAATCAGCTTAAACTCGCCACATGATTACACATCTCGGGGCCTGTTACCACAGGCCGATTTTGGATTTTAGATTGGGGATTTCGGATTGAAGAACCAGAGCTTTGATTTTAGATTCTTAGTTTTTGAATCTGCGCAGAACGAGTCTAACAATTTCAAG
>JBDTUW010000163.1:0-7902 GCA_040007555.1 Acidobacteriota bacterium
GAGGCCAATTGCCCAGCCAGGGAAATCGCGACCGCCGAGAAAGTAGCGGTCCGTGGTCTTGTTGCGCCTGGAAAACCGGAGCCCTATAGCCAGAGTAACAATACCGTAAACAAAGATGACCAGCAGATCGGCGACGTGCAAAATCATAAGAGATGCGGCGGATTCCGGCTCATCTGCTGCCGGGATACAATCCCTCGAGTTGCTTCAGCGGGATGATCGTGACGGCGATGTCTTCCCTTATTAACCGAGTAGATCGTGTAGAGGTTTTGGCCATGCTCGAAATCACTGGCTCGTCCCTCCACTCGAGGTTGCGTCTTTTCAAGCGTCACACGACGAGGAGGATCCGGTTATAAAGGACGCGAGAATTGAACATGCTAAAGGAGCTGGTAGCCGGGAAAGTTATACAGAGCGGCAGAGGGCGTATTCGTCTCTGCATCTCGTCATTCTCCGCGCCTCCTGGGTTAGATCCCCTTAGACGGTGCTCGATAAACGGCTTCGAACTCCGAGAGCGGTATGATCGTCACGCCGATGGATTGCTGGTTCATCGAAAAGATGGTGAAGAGCTTTCCGTCGTGCTCGAAGCCACGCATATAGTTGAAGCCCGGCTTTTCTTTATCGTTGTGCGTTTTTGGTACGTCGCTTCGGGCATTCGCGATCCGATCGTAAATTAGACCATCCTTCGACAAGGCGATGCTGAACGGAAGCCGCTGACCAGAGATGTTTGGGTTGACCAGTAGTGCGTACAATCCGTTGCTGAGGCGCAGTCCATGATGACGGGCGCTAGCTTCGGGAAAGTTCGTCACGATGGGCTGGGTCCACGTGACACCATTATCGGCGCTGTAACTCCGCATGAGGCGATGAATGGGACGGGTCCGAAAATGAGCAACCAGGTGTCCATTGGGCAGCGTATACCATTCTGGTTCCTCGATCGGACTTCCGGTCGGTAAGTCCCGGATCGTCCAGTCGTCAAGAGAACGAACTCCGCCTTTCGCGGCTTTCATGGCTGCCCACGACTCGTGCCCGCTCTTGCCGAGAATCAGCCAATCGCCGCCTGGCGTGCGCTGCGGGATGTTCTGAGCGAAGTAGTCCCTGGCCATCACCTGGCGGTCGCCGAACTTTCCGGACCGCGCGTCCCACTGATAAGCGAGCAGCAAGGGATCCTCGCCTGTCGGCGCAATATCGCGTGTATCGCGCAAAGCGGCCAACGCGAAGAGTTTCCCATCTCTGATCCAGAAGCCACAGTTCGTGAAGCCGCGCTTTGGATTCCGACCGGTGAGATCAACCGGATCGCTCCAGACCAAACCGTCGCGACTGGTGGCGAATCTGACGCGCTGACCGGGTCGATTCTCGAGCGTATAACCATCGTTCCATGCCGCAAAGTAACGGCCATCAAAAAAGCAGATCGAGGGATGATGCATGTGCCCGCTGTCGCCGGGCACGCCGTTGAACACGACGCTGTTTTGCCCGCGGAAAGAAGGCAGATCCAACCACGCGATCTTATCGACGTCCGGGTAACCCGGAACGGCCCACATCTTCGCCAGACTTTCCGGCGACGGAATCGCTTGCGCGTTCGATGAGGCAGCTTCCCCGGCGCTGGTGTACAAGGCCGACAGGCAGCAGACCAGCGAGACTACCGCCGCGAAGCCAAATAAATGTTTAAAGGCTAACCAGGGCGATCGTTTGAATAACATAGACGTCCTGTTTCTCATAATTGCCGACGGCCCTCTTTACGCAAGACGCTTATTGAACGCTTTGTAAAGGCCGGTTTCGAAGTAACGTAGCAACAGCGCTGGGTCAGGTTGCTCTCTTCTGCCACGAGCCCCCGAAGGGTGCGGCAGAAGGCTGATCGAAACTCGTCTGTCGCACCTTCGGCGCCCGATCTCATGACCACTGTTACCTGGCGCTGACGCACCAGGTAACAAGACTTGCAATGTCTTCGTGGTGCCTGAGCACCTTGTGTGCACCACTTCCTCGTGCCTGGGGCTTTGTCCGGGCTTTGCTTCTGAGGCAGAATCAAGCTGCGTCAATCGATATCGCTCTCAGCAAGAATCTGACGGTAAACCTCGCGTGCTCGGTCGTAGGCTGCGGCCGCCGCCTCGCGTTCACCTGTTGAGATATTAGGGGACTTTTGGCTCCAGCATTGATCTACCGCCTTCAGCAGCCACTCTGCGCTCCGCCGCGATGCCCGCACCGGTTTGCCGCCGACAGTCACAAAGATGGGATTCGTATGCGCTGAAGGGAGGATATGGAGGGCGATCCAACTGCTGCGCTCGATCGACACATCAAACTCAACTTTTGTCATCCTTCCATCAGCCACGATGTTCCTGGTCGCCCGGGGAAAGCCATTGACCACAAGTTCAACCGGGACCTCCCGAGACTGCCCAATCCGCGCGCGCTCGATCTCCCAGTACGGCGGCTCGTCAAATGGTCGTCCGCGGATGCTCTCGATGGCCTGTTCCGCCAGCCGCGCCGACACCGTCGCAGTGACCTTGACCGCGCCCGGCTGCCCGAGCTTGATCTCGCTTCCATCGGTACCGACCGCAAGGCCATTGACCTTGAAATCCATCAGATGTCCCTTGCCATCGGAGACGTAGGATCGACCTTCGCGTATTCCTTTGATCCAGGCGCCAAAATTCAGATCACCATCAATTTGGACGTAGCTGCGCCCGAGACCCACGCGCTCGCCAGAAAGACACGGGAAGTCAGTCTCACCGCTGATGGTCGTTCGAAAGCCGCTATTGAGCGTGTGATACCAGATGTTGAGTTCAAAGACATAGGGTGTGTCAGCGGCCGAGATAAAATCCACCGCTTTGTGGACGACATCAACGATGTACTCGTTCGCCCCAATGCCATCAAACCCTGGCATTTCATAGTTTGGCAGTTTGTCAGTCTTGACCGAGAGACCTCTTCCGGAATGTGCATACCCAACCACCGCCCCCTGCGATCTGGCCCATTCAAGTATCGGCAGATTCCATGTTGGCCAATCCTCAAGCATCTTCGTGCCCGGATAATCCTGACTGGTGAGACCGAGGAGCACCACATGCCCATTGTGGCTTGACGGAAAGCCGGAAACCTCGACGTCATAACGCAGAATTTGACTGGCAGTCGACAACCGATTGACTCTGCCTTCAAAGAACTGCTTCTGAAAGTAATACGACGGACCCCACGTCAGGACGGCGCCAATATTGAGAGCCTCACCGAGGACATGCCGCATCATGTCCTGAGGCAGCACACCCTCAGTCGGGCTTTCGAAGTGCGCACAGCCAGCGGCATGAAATATGATGATCTCCGGAATACCAGCCCATCTTGGCAGTATCGATCCAGCGCTCGAGCCGGAACTGAAGAACCTGCGGGCTGAGTGTCGAGACTGTTATTTTGCGCCGCGCGATGAGGTATTCGGGACCACGCGAATACTCGATCTCGTACTCGCCTGCGGGGAGCCGTATCGTCTCGCCATCGGCCCGATAGATCTGTTCCTGGAATGCAAAATCGGGAGCCATCCGTTTTGGTGGTGATGGATAGATGTGCCCTTGCCGGTCGCGAACCACGAATGAGGCCGTGGTTGGTTTCCCATTCTCGTCCATGACTCGAAGGGTAACGTCGATGGATGGTTTGCAGGTGAACAGAATGTTCACGTCGTTGCGAAAGCCGATGTCCTGCGTCCCCTGGCCCACATTAAAACCGAGTTTTGCTGCTCGCTTTCCGGTGTCCCTGCTGTAAAGCTGGATCACTCGATACTCAACCTCGAGTCCTGAAAGCCGCGGACTAAATGGCGGCTTTGCATAAATGCTCAGCTCAAGCCATCGATTCATGACATCGGTTGCTGAGATTGTTACCCCAGGCTGACTTTTGCGACGATCCCATGCGCTAAGATACACGGGCAGGGTGTTTGGGCTTTCAGCCTTGAGCTCCGCAGTCACTCCAGCCTCATTGCGAATCTTCACGAGAAATGTTCGCCACCCCTGCTCGGACAATTCCGGAAGTGCCGGTCCCTGCTCGACTCGGACGCGGCTTTCCGGATTGATATGAATTTCCATCAGACAAAGCTTGTCGAAGACCTTCTGTATCCCGGTGATTGCCTCGGCGGGGTTGGGTGAACTGAGCGCGCTGTCGAGTGCCCTTTTATCAGTGATGGAGAGCGGTGAGCCGAGATAATCGAGAGCCTCGACCAACATCGTCGCCTGAGCCGCGAGAGGCTGTCGATCAACGCGACTGACTCGCGCCAGCTCCTGCGCTAATGCGCTGGCCGACACAATCACCACGAGCAGGAGGGTGCGGATTGCGGTGACGCATTGCTGAGGCGCGAATTGCGAGTGAGTCATGGTGTCTCCGGTTGTCCGGGCTAATCAATGCCGTCTACACACCAAAGGGGTCGGTAACCCGGTGTACAGGGGGCGCAGCAGCCCTCTCAAGGTTTCGAAAAGACAACCACTCACTTCGTCCGGAGCCTCGACTCGATGCTCCCCGCCACTTGCCCGGCGAGTTTGGCATAACCGTCCGGTGTGTAATGCACATCGGCAGGGACCTGAATCTCGGCGAGTTGTGGCAGAGCGAAGCGGTAGAGGTCGTCTATGGCCACACTCTCGTCGCGCATGATGCGGGCGGCGACTTCATTGTATTTTACTTCATCGCCCTGGACGCTCCTTTAGACTTGGCGGGCACTGGTGTCGTCGAGCACCAGATCAACGTCGCGCCCGTCTTCTTCAATCGCGCTACAAGATGGCGCAGATTGGTGTCGTAGGCGGTGATCGGTACCTGTTGATGGCCGACGCCGACTTCGGTGAGCGTGCCATTGTCGTCGCACCATTTGACGTCGTGTAATTCCCAGTTGAAATGGATGACATCCGATTTGTCATTCCCAAGCCACTGATCAATGAATCTGAGGCCGTTGGTGGTCGGGCCACCGTTGATCGGTATGCGAATGATGTTCGCCTTACCGTCGAGCAGTTCCCGCACGAAGGGGGTATAGTTCGCGGCAATCGAGTCGCCGATGAGCAGGACACGTGGCAGCTCATTTGCCGGTACAAGGTCGATCGCTTTTGTTCCTCGGACCGTTGGCGTCGATGTCCGTCGCTCGGAGTCCCTCCGTTGCCGGGTCAATCAAACCCCCAATAGCGATCACAATAGCGAGTCGGCGGAGCGATGCAAAAGACCTGCCCCACGACCTTTGTCATCACATCTTTGGTCATCTTTGCATTTTTGTGTTTTTTCTGCCGGAGCCATTGCAGACGTCAGTTTCTTTCAGGTATTACTAAAAGTAAAGCACAAAATACGAAATATAGGTTGACATTTTTCAGATTCACCTCTATTTTCTCGCTCTGAGGTCGTTTGGCGTTTTGAGAGGCGGTTTGCACTCTTCCAATGGGCACCGCAGCTGCCGTCGGGACCGCACCCGGTCACCGATAGCGCGCATTTGAAGTAAATTCCGCGAAACCGCAAAAATTATTGACAATTGCCAAATTCCATCGATAATTCTGCATCTATACGGTAGTCGGATTGCGCAGGGTTTTATTTTCACAAGTAGAAGTGCGATTGGATGCCTCGCTTTTGTGAGGTGATCAGTCAGGCAGGCACTCGCTGGTCGTTTCTTCCTGCATCTTTACGGAAGTGGTCGGGAAGTTAGCTTTCACGATTGTCTAAGGATAAATTGCAGAAGCGGCCGTTGTGGGCGGCTGCGGTGATCATTTGCCCAAGAAAGGTGAAGCGATGATGCGAAAAAGATTTCTTGTGGTGTCCACCTTGCTGGTGGCAGCGCTCTCAGCTTTGGTCGCAAATGCCCAGGTAACGACGGCGACCGTCTACGGGAGTGTTATCGATGGGACTGGTGCCCCAATTTCCGGGGCGACCGTCACCGCGACGATGGAGGCGACTTCGACCAGCTCGACCGCGATGAGCAATCACCTGGGCGAGTTCACTTTCGCCTTTCTTCCACCCGGTCGTTATCGTCTGACGATCAGCGCCAAGGGGTTTAAGGAGAATACGCAGTCTGGCGTGACCCTTACTGCCGGACAACGCCTTCGTCTCAGTTATTCGTTGGAGGTCGGTGATGTGAGCGAGAAGGTGCTCGTCACAGCCGAGGCTCCACTTATCCAGGCAGTGTCACCTGAGCAGCAGGAAACGCACTCTTCCCTGATCGTGAAAGAGATGCCGCTCTCAAGACGGGACTGGACCAGCCTCCTGATCGTTGGAACCGGAACAAATGTTCGCGGGTCCGGCGTGGTCTTGAATGGTATCGGCGCCGGGGGCTTCAACTTCACGATCGATGGCACCAAAGCCTCGGGGAGTTCCGAGGACAATTCATTGAGTCTCTTTGGCAGTTTCAACCTCATCAAAGGAATCAGCCTTGAGGCGATCTCCGAAGTCAATGTCAACAAAGGCGTCATGTCCGCCGAGTTTGCCGACACGATCTCAGGCAATGTTGGCCTGATCACCAAGGGCGGCACGAACGACTACCACGGAACCCTTTTCTGGAACTATCAGGGCCGAGTGCTCAATGCGCGTAACGCTTTTCTCACCACGCGACCGCCCGAAGTCTTCAATCAGTTCGGCGGTTCAGCCGGCGGTCCGATCATCAAGAACAAGCTCTTCTTCTTCGGTGTTTACGAAGGTTACCGTCAGAGGCGCTTTACTACGTTTAACGCCAACGTGGCAACGGCGGCTTTTCGCGCGCAGGCAATCGCGGCCGTACCGAACTACAAGCTCTTCTTCGACACGCAACCAATCCCGAATCAGCCACACGCGGCGAACGCTGTAACGGGTCAATTTATCGGCTTTGGATCTAATGCCGCCAACGACAACCACGTTGTTGGTCGCGTTGATTACAACATTTCGGATCGGAATCTGCTCAATGTTCGCTATACGCGAGGGCGGCCGGATTCGTTTCAACCGCGTGTCTCAGAGTTCAATCCGCGGACCTTCGGGGGAGCGAGTGAGGTGGTCAGTTCGAGCTTTACGCATTCCCGCAGCAACTTCAGTGCTCAGACGCGCGTTGGTGTTAACTACACCAGAACCGATCGTTCCGACGAGCTCTACCAAGCGAATATTCCGTTGATCAGTGGTCCGGGGTTCAGCGATGGAGCTGAGATTTTGAACAGCTGGGGAACGGGTTGGAGCGTTGAGGAGGTTCTGGCTTTCACGCGAGGACGCCATTCACTCAAGATGGGTGGCCTCTTTCAGTACCAGGGACAGACACGTGAAAACATTGGATCGCCGAGTTTCACCTATTCAACCACCGCTGATTTCCTCGCAAACACCCCAAGCGCAGTATCGTTTACCTTTGGGATCAAGCCGTACCTCATAACCTCCTGGCTCAACGGCTACTTTATTCAGGACGACTTCAAGATCAGACCGAATCTGATTTTGAATCTGGGACTGCGATACGACTATTTCTCTGTACCAAGAGAGAGGGACGGCCGGTTGTTCAATCGGGAGGAGCCGTTTGGCCTTGGCCCGCTTCGTCCGAGCGACAGCCTTTATCACGCGGACCACAACAATTTCGCGCCGCGAGTCGGTTTCGCATGGATGGTTGATTCCAAGGGTAAGACGGTGGTTCGTGGCGGCTCCGGGATATTCTATATGCGCCACCCGGTGCGAAACACCATCCAGTTGGTGCGAAATGCAGTCGACGAGCCGTTCCGTGTCGGCTACAGTCGCGCTGAGGCGATCACCTATAACCTCAAATACCCGCTGAGGAACGAGGACGTGATTGGATTGTCGAAGCTCCCAAATGCACCTTGGACGGATTCGACGATCAACCCTGATTTCCCGGATGCATACAGCATTCAATGGACACTCAGCGTCCAACGCCAGCTCACGTCTTCGCTGGTATTCGAGACCGCCTATGTGGGTAACCACGCGTTGAAGCTGCTCTTCACAAAATATATCAATCGGGTTGACAGACAT
>JBDTUW010000164.1:0-7795 GCA_040007555.1 Acidobacteriota bacterium
GTTCTATACCCTTGGCTGACGAGTGGTTTTGGCCACAAGGAAGGGTGACAAACGGCGGATTTACCTGACAGTGGATCAGATGGCGGTTCGAGGGGTGTGCCCGGAGAAAAGGTCGATGACGTTCTCTGCGGCGAGCATTGCCATAGCGGTGCGAGTCTCGAGGGTGGCACTGCCAATGTGGGGCAGCAGGACTACGTTCGACATTTGCTTTAGTGTGGGATGAATCTCGGGCTCGCGCTCAAAAACGTCGAGGCCAGCGCCCGCGATCTGTTTCTTTTCGAGCGCCACGACGAGGGCGGTTTCGTCAATGATCTCGCCGCGCGCCGTGTTGATCACAAAGGTGGAGGGCTTCATGGCTTCGAGGGCGGACTGGTTGATCAGGTGACGGGTGACGGCGCCTACCGGGACGTGAATCGTGACGATATCGGCCTGCCCGATCAGCTGATGAAAGCCGACGCGACGGGCGGAGAGGCCATCGAGTCGGGCGCTGGCGCTGAGCGTAGAGGTCACGGATGGTTGTTGCTGAACGACCGCCCGGCGCGGATCATCGCGAAAGGCGATTTCGTCGCGGCCGCAGTAGATGACGGTCATGCCAAAGCCACTGGCGCGGCGAGCTACTGCACGTCCGATCCGGCCATAGCCGATGATCCCGAGTTTTTTTCCGGTTAGGCCGGAGCCGAGCAGGAGATCAAAGTCCCAGCCCTTAAAGTTTCCGTGCCTGGCGTAAGTGTCAGCTTCGACGATTCGTCTGGTGACGGCGAGGATCAGCGCCCAGGTGAGATCCGCGGTAGCGTCGGTAAGCACATCTGGTGTGTTGGTGACGACGATGTCCCGCTCGCTGGCGGCAGCGATGTCGATGTTGTTGTAGCCGACGGCGACATTGGCAATGATGCGAAGGCGTTTTGCGGCGTTGATGACTTCGCGATCGACGCGGTCGGTGAGCAGGCTGATGAGACCGTGGGCTTCGCGAACGCCGTCGATAAGGGCTTCGCGAGTGAATGGTTTGTCCGGGTCAGGGAGATCGTAGTCGCACAGTTCCGACAGTCGCTCGAGAACGGTGGGTGGGAGTGCGCGAGTGAGGAAAATCCTGGGGCGTATCACGGTCGCGACTTTATCATGGACTCGAGTCTCAGCGAAGGAAGAGGAAGACTCACGCGAAGGCGCGAAGGGGCGAAAGACGCGAAGACAATACAAGCGGGAGGTGTCGGCGTAACTATTTGCCTTTCTTCGCGTCTTTCGCGGCTTTGCGGCTTCGCGTGAGTCCTGGTTTCTAGTGCTATAATTCCACGCGTATGGCTGAAGGAACGACACTGACGCTCAAGGACCGCCTGCCCCTCATTGTGAGCACACTCTCGATGGTTTTTCTCCTTGGAACCGTCGGTGTCATCGTCACTACCATCATCCGCCGCAGCCGCCTGGTCCAGAGTCCTCCGCCCGTCAAAGCCGCCGCGATGCTGAGCGATCAGATCATTTCTATCACCGAGGGCTACCGATACACCACCACGGAAAACGGCAAACGAAAGTTTCAGCTTGTAGCCGCGCGCGACACAAGCTACGCGGATGGCCGCCACGAGCTGGAGAGCCTGGATCTAACCGCCTATGCCGCCGATGGTAACGAGAATCTTCGAATCTTTGCCGATCACGGTGCGTATCGTCAGGATCAGGGAACCGTCAATCTCAGCGGACATGTCAAAGTTACCAATCGCGAGGGTCTCGAAGTCCTGACGGAGTCGATGGTCTACAGTCAGAAAGAAGATATCGCCTCGACTGATGCGCCGGTCCAGTTCAAACGCGGCGCCCTCAGTGGCTCATCCACTGGTGCGATCTTCAACGCCAAACTGCACGGACTTGCGCTCCACAAGGACGTTCAGGTGGTCAATGCCCCGCCGGAGAAGGCAAAGGATGGCGTCCCGGTGATCATTCGCGGAGCAAAAGCTGACTTTGCGGAGAACGATGGAATCATCAGGTTTGCCGGTGATGTTCAGGTGACTCAGGGAACACAGAGCGCGCACGGCGAGACGATCACGGGAGTTCTCGAGCCAAAGACACAGAAGCTGATGCGCATAGAAGTGCGTGGCCAATCGATACTTCGTTCAGAGGAGCCGGGCAAGGTGTCGACGATCGATGCGCGCGATATGGACTTTCATTTCGATGAGACACAGCACCTCAAGGTAGCGACCGCCAACGGTGACGCGCATGCCAAATCGCTCGAAAAAGACGCTCCGCGCGAGATTGCAGCCGAGCGTCTCGAGGCGACGTTTGTGCGTAGCAAAACAGGAAGCGACCTGCAGACGGTCAATTCGCAGGGACGCACGACGCTCAAGATCAGCCCTGAGCCTGGTGACAAGGCGCCCAAGGCTTCGGATAGCGTGCTCGAAGCGGATTCGCTGAAAGTGTCATTTGGTAAAGATGGAAAGTTTATGACGGACGCCGATGCGATGGGCAATGCGGTGATGGTCATGACTCCCGTGCAGGTGACTCCCGACGCTGATCGCAAACGCATCCGTGCGGCAAATTTCAAGGCTCATTTCTACGAGACTGGCAACATAGTCGAATCGTTTGTTGCGGCTGGCGGTGCCGTTGCGGAGTTCGAGCCGTTGGCGAAGGATAGCAAGCGGAATAAAAGGACCCTTAGTGGAAGCACGATGACGGGCCACGTCAATCAGACCACTCAGGAGATATCGGATCTGCAGGTTGAGGGCGACACAAAGATGGTGGATGGCAAACGCGAGGCCAGTGCGACGCGTGCGCTCTACACCGCATCGACTCAACTTGTGGCGTTGCGCGGTAAGCCGGTGGTCTGGGATGAGTCGGCGCGGACGAATGCCGATGAGATCGATTCAAACGTGCAGGACCAACAGAGCTTCGCGCGAGGACGGGTGCGGACGACCTACTACAGCAAGGACACGACTGGTGGAGCTGCTCCATTCAAGAAGAACAAGGCCCCGGTTTTTCTGACGGGTGACCGCGCGGTGATACGGCATCGCGAGGGGGCGGCGCGCTACACGGGGGATGTACGTGCGTGGCAGGATGACAACTTCGTGAGCGCCGAGACGATCGAGCTGGATAACAACGAGCGGCAGATGCAGGCGTGGACTGATGTGCAATCGGCGCTTTACGGAATCGAGCGCGAAGTCGAGGGTGGTAAGAAAGAAGTAGTGCCGACTTTTGCGAGTTCGGATCAGATGACCTACCGGGATGAGACACGTGTGATTCACTATGAGGGTAAGGTGAAGATACGTCAGGGGACGGACAGGATCGAGGCGGCGGTTGCGGACATGTTTATTGACAAGGAGAATAAACTGACTCGCATGACGGCTTCGCGAGAGGTGATTTTGACGCAGCCGCAGCGGCGTGGCAGCGGCGATCAGATCGAGTACACAGCGGCAAATGAGACGGCAATTTTGACGGGAAATCTCGCAGAAGTAGAGGATAAAGAGCGCGGAGTATCGACAAAAGGGGCCAGATTGACAATGCATTTACGCGATGCTAGGATCGAAGTCAATGACGAGAGTGGCGCCAAACGCGTAAGAACAACGCATCGGATCCAGCGTTGATTGACAACCCGGTAAAGAGTCCAACAGGAGTTCCTGCCAGTCGAGTAGGAGTTCCGGCGGGAGATCGAAGGGTGACCGAGGCAGCAGGAAGCACGAGCGCTGCAGTCGGTGAAGCGCTTGATAAGGAAACTCGGAACGAACCGGCGGAAGTTGTTGAAGCGTTACGGGCGGAGAATCTCAAGAAATCCTATCGCGGTCGTTGCGTCGTCAACAATGTCTCCATCACAGTTCGTCCTGGTGAAGTCGTCGGGCTGCTAGGCCCCAATGGCGCGGGAAAGACGACCACGTTCTATATGATCGTTGGTCTGGAGTCGCCCGACGCTGGTCGCATACTACTTGAGACCCAGGACATCACCCGGCTTCCGATGTACAAGCGAGCTCGGCGAGGCGTGAGCTACCTGCCGCAGGAGCCGTCGATCTTTCGCAAACTTACTGTTGAAGAGAATATCCTGGCGATCCTTGAGACTCTCAAGATTTCGCGAGCGGAGAGGCAGGAGCGGCTGGAGCTTCTTCTCGAGGATTTCCATCTCAACCGGATTCGAAGGAATCGGGGTTTTGCTCTTTCAGGAGGTGAACGGCGCCGGACGGAGATCGCCAGATGTCTGACGATCGAGCCGAGGATCATTCTGCTTGACGAGCCGTTCGCGGGTATCGACCCGATCGCGATCGATGAGATTCAAAGGTTGATTCTGAGATTGCGCGATCGCGGAATAGGTGTTTTAGTGACGGACCATAATGTACGCGAGGCGCTGACGATTACCGATCGGGCGTATATTATTAACGAGGGCGAGCTGTTTCGAGCCGGCACGCCGCACGAGTTGACAACAGATCCCGAGGTGCGACGAGTATACTTGGGTGAGAAGTTCCGGATGTAGCAAATTGCGCTACAGGCAGAGGCATAGCGAAGTTCACTAGTATTCAACGATGTCGCTAAAACTCACTACATCGCTCTCTCAACGTCTGGTGCTGACGCCGCAATTGCGTCAGCGGATCGAGATGTTGCAGATGACCAAGCTCGAGTTGGGTGACCTTGTCACGCAGCAGCTGACCGAGAATCCTGTCCTCGAAGAGCTGGCGCCGGATGAAGCGCTGGTCGCACCCGAACTACTCAACGAGACCTTCGGGGAGAAATCACCCGACGCGAGCGATGCCAGCGCGCCTTCTCTCGATCGACCCACCGAGCTGCAGTCCGATGATCGATCTGGCGATGATCGATCATCTGATGACCGCATCGGTGATGACCGCATGGGTGATGACCGCAGTGGCGACTCGGGAAATATGCTCAATGGCGCGACCGATAATTCCGTCACCGAAAGCTTCACCGCTTCGGAATCACCCGCGCCGGTTGCGGAGACGATCCCGGGTGGAGAGGGTGAGGAAGGCGTTGAGGCCGACAGGGAACGCGATTCGTTCGATGAGGTCGATTTTGGCCCGACATTTGAGGAATATCTCGACCCCGGTTACCGCACACGCGAAACCGAGGTCAAGGAGAGCCCGTCGTTTGAACAGTTCGTCTCGTCCGAGGAAGTGCTCGCCGATCACCTGCTATGGCAGATCCGCATGACGGCCAGTGACGAGATAGTTCTTGAGGTGGCTGAGGCGATTGTCGGCAACCTCAATGACGATGGATATCTTGATAGCACGCTTGAAGAGATCGCCGCCTCAGGGCCCTGGTCGATGGAGATCGTCGAGAAGGCGCTCGCGATCGTCCAGCAACTGGATCCCACCGGTGTCGGCGCTCGCAATCTGCAGGAATGTCTTCTGCTTCAGTTGAAGGCGCTGGACGCGGGCGAGGGTCTGGCGGCGACGCTTGTTATGGAGCACTGCTACAAATTGCAGAACCACAAGCTGCCGGAGCTGGCGCGAGAACTGGGCGTACCGGTTGACGATTTGATCAATGAGGTGAAGGTGATTCGCACGTTGTCACCTTACCCGGGCCGCAAATATTCGTCCCGAAAGGCGCAGTACATCGAACCGGAGGTTTACATCGAGAAGATCGATGAAGGCTATCTGATTCGGTTCAACGATGATGGCTTGCCACAACTGCGAATCAATACTCAGTATCGGCGAATGATGGAGAACAAGGAGACGACGAAGGAGACGCGTGACTACATCAAGGAGCGTTTTCGTTCGGCGGTTGACTTGCTAAAGAATATCGAGCATCGCAAACAGACGATCTATCGTGTTTGCGAAAGGATAGTCGAGCGGCAGCGGGATTTCCTCGATCGCGGCGTTGAGGAGCTGAAGCCGATGATGCTCAAGGACATTTCCGAAGATCTCGGAATGCATCTCTCCACTGTCTCGCGCGTTGTCAACGGGAAATATGCACATACTCCGCAGGGAGTGATCGAGCTGCGAAGGTTCTTCACTGAAGGAATGGTTAATGACGATGGTGAAGAAGTATCAACGCGGATCATCAAGCTTCGAATCAAGAAGATGATCGAGGCCGAAGACTCAAAAGAGCCGTTGACCGATGATCGCATCGCATCGATTCTGGCGGGTGAAGGCCAAAGGCTCTCGCGACGTACTGTCGCGAAGTATCGCGATCAAATGCGGATCCCTGGTTCGCGCGAACGGCGTCAGGTCATCTGATGTCGAAGCGTGAACATTTACTGACCACCATGCCCCTTTGCCTCCCCTACCACCTCGCAGTCGTCGGCATATGAAATAACGTCGCGCCCAAGCTGGGATTTTTGCGTGTTTTTGCGACAAAAGATGAAAGGAGCCGTGCGATGAAGATTGAGTTTACTGGACGGAACTTCACTATCTCACCTGCCATCAGAAAGCATGTCACAGAGCATCTGAAAAAGATCGATCCGGTTCTGAACGGAGCTGTCAATGCGCACATCATTCTGAGTATCGAGAAGCATCACCGCTATTTTGCAGAGATCATCGTCAACTGGCACGAACATGCGTTGACCAGTACTGCGGATACGACGGACATGTACGCGTCGGTAACGCAGGCTGTTGATCGTTTAAGGCGACAGGCTCTCAAGGTCAAAGGGAAGATCATCGATCGCAAACATCACGCCCTGGCGACGAGTTCGGTAGCCCCGAGCCCGATTCCGCCGGTTGTGCCATCAGCGCTTGCCCCGCGTATAATTCGGTCGCGCCGCTATTCGGTAAAACCGATGACGCCGGAAGAAGCGGTGCTGACGGTGTCGGACGCGCCCGAGCAGTTTCTTGTTTTCCGGGACGCCGAGACCGATCGCGTAGGAGTGATATACAAACGAAAAGATGGCAACTACGGTTTGATTGAGCCGTAACGATTCCTGATTTTAGATTTTAGATTTTGGGATGGCCGAATGGATTGTGAATTGCGGGATTGATTGTGCCTTTTGCCGTGGAATCCAAAATCAGAGTGCACATCCCCTTGCTCTTTCCTTCTTCTTCCTTTGCGTCTTTTTGCCGTTGAAAAGTGTGGCAAAGAGACTACCGTAACAACGAGGATTGAGGCCCTTTTTCAACGCAAACGCGCAAAGACAAAGGAAGAAGAAGGAATAGAGCAACGATAACTCCATCAGCGAACGGTCAGAGCAAACGGTCAGAGCGAATGGTCAGAGCGCAACATGACAATCCACAATCCAAAATCGAGACTCCCGGAATCATATCCCGAGGTACAGGTGCAGGCCCTGAATCCTGAATTCTTCAATCCAAAATCCGAAATCTAAAATCCAAAATCGACTAAGTGGTTTCTCAGCTGATCATTATTACGGGTTTGAGTGGGTCGGGCATGTCATCGGCGATGAATGTCTTTGAGGACCAGGGCTACTTCTGCGTCGACAATCTTCCTATTCAACTGATCCCGGCTTTTGTCCACCTTTGCGAGCGCAAAGAGACTAGTATTTCCCATGCGGCGCTGGTGGTTGATATTCGCGAAGGCGAGTTCCTCGAGAGTTTTCCGCAGGTATTGACGCAGATTCGAAGACGCGAGGACGTTGAGGTCACGGTGCTCTTTTTCGAGGCGAGCAATACTTCCCTGCAGCGGCGATTCAGCGAAACCCGTCGGCCTCATCCATTGGGTGAGGGAAGCGTGCTTGAAGCGATCGAGACCGAACGCGCCCGTCTCGCACCTATCAGAACGATGGCAGATATGGTCATCGATACGTCGGATCATACCGTTCACTCGCTGCGTGAGCTGTTGAAGACGAGATTTGCTGCGACCACGGTTGAAGATCAGATGCAGCTGACAATCCTCAGCTTTGGCTACAAGTATGGTGTGCCGCTCGATGCTGATC
>JBDTUW010000165.1:0-7710 GCA_040007555.1 Acidobacteriota bacterium
GCCGTCGGGGCGGGGCTTGTCCCTGCCCGTTCCGACCCATACGGCGCGTCAATACACGAACTTCAATGTCACGAAGGCTGACCACAACGGCGGCCGTCCGGCACCGCATCCAAGCGGAGTGCCGTTGCAATTCGAACTATATATATCGGTGAATCCATTGCCCGGCTTCAGACCTGCCACGCCGCCTGCGAGAATCACGTTCTCGCTCAAAGAGGGCCGGTAGATAAAGCCAAGCCCAAGATCGTGACCGATCTCGTGCCGAATCCCGGGCTGAAAAAGCAGCGTCTCTATCGGCTCCGTACGATTAAAGCGCAGGTAATTGTAATTTAGAAAGCCGCGCAGCTTGGGTGTCAGGTCCGCATCGATTCCGGCGTTATACAGCGTTAACCCCGGGTTGACGAAATTGGCCTGGCCCTGGATCTTGCTGCTGCGCAGGCTTGGGATCAGGCTCCGCGACTCAACCAGCGCGGAGGCCGTCTGCGTCAACCGCACGCCCTGAGAATTCCAAAAGCTGAATTTCCCGCCGGCAAAACTGGTACTGTCCAGAATCGCATCAAAACCACGAGCCTGCCCATCTCCTGGGTTCGCGTCGCCGGAGGTGTAAAACACACCAACGCGATAACGAAGCCAGTCATAGTCTATCGAAAGCTCTCCCGCAGCCATCTGCGCATTGATATGCGTCGGACGTCCGGCGATCTGGTTGAAGTCGTCGCGCCCGAATACCTGATAGAACGCGTGAGTAACGTTTATCCGCCCAAAATGACCGTCACCCGCCCAGCCGAGATAACCCGCCTTGACCCCATGCTCCCGGATCGTTCCGATCTTCGCCGGCCTCACAAGAAATCCGTTGACGTCAAACTGGCGACTCGGCCGATCGTCGTTGTAGTGAAGGCTGAACTGGGTGGTGTACCCCTTCACAAAGGTGTCCTGGCGGTAGAGATTCGCGATGTAGACCTTCTGATCGCGGAAACGAAGGCGGCGGAAATTGATGACGTTCAGTTCGCTGTTCGAGTCCTTTTCGAGCAGATCGAAATAGGCGACGTTGAACTGCCAGCGATTTGAGGCGAAGTTCCCGAACAGACGCGCGCCAAGATTTGAATCGCTGAAGATGAAACCTCGAAAATCGCTGGTGAATGGCTGTAGTCCAACACGAAGCGACGTCGTATCAAAGTACGGCGAGCGACCCGCGATCGAGCCCTTCCCTCGCAGAAACGGGAACAGTTTCGGAGTGTCCCCAAGCCTTACCTCGAAAAACGCATCTTCAAATGTTGAGAAGTCATCGGTTCGATCCGTACCCCGCCGGACATCGATATTGACTATGCCATTCTCGCGCGCGCGCAAGTAGTTGATATTGGTGATCCCCGTCACCTTGAAGCGCCAATCGACGGGTTTGAAGGATGTCGATCCGTGGAAGAGGTCGATTCCAAAAGTGAAGTTCTGATTGACCAGCTCCTGGCGACCTCGTCCGAAGAACTCAAGGCTGCCCGGCTTCACCGAGCTGACATCCTGAGGGACTGGAAGCCGCCGCATGACAAATGTGGTTTCCGTGGCCAGTGTGATGTTGATAAAGGTGTGTTGACCGAGTACCGGATAGTCGCCCTTGAGAACGTTCTGCCGATAGGGATTCGCAATGCTGCCTTCGAGGTAGCGCGGGTCCTCCGGAAACCCGGTTCGCCAGCGATCATTGATGACCTTGAAATCGGCATCTTCAATTTCGGAATGCTTTACGGGCGACCGACCGGCAGCTCCTATCGGGTTCTCGTCGGGGAGCTGAGGAGGTGAAGATTTCTTCTCCTCCTTCTTTTCAGCCTGAGATGCCGCCGCAGCCTTATCTTGCTTTTGACCTGGACTTTGATTTTGAGGTGGGTCTTGACCGGCTTTATCAACTGGCTTCTCAGTGGGATTGCCGGGAGGAGTCGACTGTCCGACGGCCGCGGTCGCGCTGATACAAAAGACCAGGAGGAAAGCAATCAAGAGGTTTCGCACAGTCGTCCCCGGGAACAGCAAGTTATCGGCGAAGGCAACCCGAAGATAAGGTCAGCGAGTCTTCGCCAGTCAAGGCGGATCAGATGGAGCAGCCATTATGACGGGCAAGAAGGCTTAAAGGTCCGACGGGCTCGAATATCCGCACGGTCGATTTTGCAGACACGCGCTGGGTATCTCTGGTTCACGCTTCGCCCGCTAGCGCCCGTTCGCGTTTGGATAACATGGAGCTTGCAGCTAAGTCAAACAAAGGGCCAATAAGATATCGCGACGACGCGAAAGACCCGAAGCTGGTAAAGAGTATCGAGGGTCTACATCCCGTGCAAGTTCCGTCCTTCGTGCCCTGTGCGCCGTCAAGTGGGCCGCAGGCATTTTCGCTTGCAGCCTCTTCATCCCAACGCTATAGTTCGAACCGTTCACGCCAGAATGGAAACAAGCCTTGGCCGATGCCCGGTTCGGGGTTCTTACTATCTTTGTCACGGAACTTGCGGGCACGGTGAGAAGTCATGAGCTGAGAGTTTGAGGGGATGACCGTCTTTGGATGAGGGTCCGACGATGAGAGTCTGGTGGCTCCTGAGCGGGAGAGAGTCAAACATTATCGGTAGCAGCGGCAGCATGTCCAACATCGGCACCCGGTCGGTGCTGGTCCTGTCGGGTTGCATGATGCTCGCGCTGATGACCGCGTTCACCCTGGGGTTGGCGCATTCATCTCCGGTTGTCTCGGTCAATGCCGCAAGCTTCACCGCTGCCGTTGCGCCGGGCTCGATCGCGGCCGGATTCGGCGACGAGCTCGCAATTAGTTCGGTAGAGGCGGCGAGCCTGCCGCTCCCTGTAGAACTTGCCGGCACCTCGGTTCGTCTTGTGGATGCCGACCAGAACGAGCATTTCGCCCCTCTCTTCTTCGTCTCCCCTGGCCAGATCAATTATCTAATCCCCGACGGTATCGCGGTCGGGACAGTTCACGTGTCGATCACCAACTCGGCCGGAACCGTCTCAACCGGCGAGTTGACCGTCGCCAATTCGGCCCCCGCGATCTTCACCTTCACGGCTGATGGCAGAGGAGTGCCAGTCGCGCTGACGACCTTTGATGGCGCTGCATTCGAACCGGTAGTCAACCCTGATGGATCGGCGAGACTTGTTGATCCTGGCACGATGTGGCACCCGAACTATCTCGCTCTCTTCGGAACGGGGCTCGGTCGCGCGACGAATATCCGGGTTCGCGTCGGCGGCGTCGAGATCACGCCTATGTACGCAGGACCACAAGGTAACTTCGCCGGTCTTGATCAGATCAATCTCGCGCTTCCAGCGAATCTGGCCCCGGGTGTCGTTGATCTCATGATCGCCGCGGGCGGTACCACCAGCAACTCAGTGCAGCTCCGGCTTCAGGGAGCCAACGTTGCCCAGGCTGGCCTGACTGAAGCGGATGTTCAGTCCGTCATCGCACGAGCTGTCGCGCGTGCCCAGCAGTTGGGATTTGCCGCCACAGTTTCGGTTGTTGACCATGAAGGTACAGTGCTCGGCGTTTTCAGGATGACGGGCGCGCCGGCGACGACACGCATTGGCGCATTCAATTTGCAGACGGGCCTCAAACTCAAGCCCGCGGATTCCGATGGTCTCCAGGACCTGCTTGTACCGGCCGAGTTTGCTGCGATCTCGAAGGCCGGGACTGCTGCCTTCTTCAGCACCCAGGGGAATGCGTTTACGTCACGCACGGCAAGCTTCATCATCCAGGAACATCTGCCGCCTTTGATAGACTTTCAGGCCGGGGGCCCGCTTTTCGGTGTGCAGTTCTCTCAACTCCCGTGTTCGGATATCAAGGTACCCAACCTGCCGCTTGGTCTCGCGGGTGATCCTGGCGGCGTTCCACTCTATAAGAATGGAATTGCTGCAGGGGGGATAGGAATCGAGGGAGACAATTTCTATTCCATCGATATTGATCCATCTGATCTCGACCAGTCTCCAGAAGAGATCGTCGCGGTGGCAGGGACACTGGGATTTGAGGCACCCGGCGCGATTCGGGGAGATGAAATACTCGTTGATGGCATTCGGCTGCCATTCGTCAATGCGACGCAGAGCGGAGGCGCTGCATCACCTTTCAACACGCTGCCCGGTAGTGTCGACGCCAGATTCCCGGTCCGCGGTGCTGGTGCATCGAGATTCAGGGCTGCGACGCTTGGCGGAGTTTTGGGACGCGTGGATGATCGTTTTTTTCCCGCGAAAAGCAGTGAGTCGACGACTGCGCAACGATTGATCGAGAGCGATGTCACGCGCCTGCTGACCCAGGCGGCTCAGCAGGCGGCGCGCACCCGTGCGGCGATCCGACGCCCGCTCGGCTCTCCCGCGGAAGTCAACATCGCCGTTGTCGATATTGACGGAAGAGTTCTCGGCGTGTTCAGCACTGCTGATGCACCGATCTTTGGTTTTGACGTATGCGTACAAAAGGCGCGGACCGCTGCCTTCTTTAGCAATAGCGCCGCTGGTACCCTGCTACGGGCAGCTGAGAGTGGACGTTTTGCGAAGTTTGTCGACGCCGCGGCTGCCGATGGCATCCGAATGGACGGCAGCGTTGCATTTACCGATCGGGCAAATGGGTTTCTGAGTCGGCCCTTCTTCCCGGACGGGATCAACGGAACGGCT
This sequence comes from Acidobacteriota bacterium, assembly GCA_040007555.1. Lineage (GTDB taxonomy): Bacteria > Acidobacteriota > Blastocatellia > RBC074 > RBC074 > JANNRD01. The sequence continues at coordinate 4,621 of JBDTUW010000165.1, forward strand.
AATGGTCCGTTCTCGAAACCGATCGGAGTCTGGAGCCCATTCAATGACGGACTGCAGGTCGCCCTGGTTCAGTCCGCACTTCTCAGAGTCCTCGCGGGCCAGCCCGTCACCAGCTGTACCGCGATACCCAATCTGAGGAACGGTATTCAGCTATTCGCGGGCAGCGTTCCGATTTATAAGAACGGCGTGCTCGTTGGTGCAATCGGCGTTAGCGGCGACGGGATCGATCAGGATGACATGATTGCCGCTTCCGGAAGCGTTGGCTTCGAGGCGCCCGAAGGAATTCGCGCGGACCAGATATTTGTTCGCGGCGTGCGCTTGCCTTACGTCAAGTTTCCGCGCCACCCAAACCTCTAACGAGCCAGGCAATACCGTGCTGGTTGAGCGCGCGGCTGCGCTCCGCTCCACTCAAACGTCGCTCCTTCGACGGGGATAGTACTTGCAGATGCAGCGAATCGCCTTCCTAATCTTTGTGGCGACCCTCTTTACGGCTCAGACCATCGAGCGACGGGCCGCAGGTCCGCAAAAGCACGTTGACTACTCCAAATTCAATCACGCAACGCACAAGGGCAAGGTCGATGGCGTCCTTCGCAAAGGACAGGAGCAGGAACTTACATGCGCTTCGTGTCACTCGACTCCGACCATTGAGCAGCCGAAGGTCACTGGCTTCCCAAATACGAAACCCGGGAGCCAGGTGACGCACTCCGCCTGTACCGACTGTCACGCCATGTTAGGCCGCGAGGCGACAACGACTGAACAGACGTATCCCAGGATGTGTCTCATCTGCCACGCCTCGACCCGGTTAAGCGAACTCAAGACCAACGTTCGTTCGTTCCCGAACCTTGCCGCAGGTGCCGAATCGCAATTTCACGATAACTACTCGCACAGCGATCACACCGGTTACACCGATGGCTCAGCCTTGTTCAAAGAGCGATTCAAGGACAAGAAGAAGTTCAAGGAGAGGGACAACTTTGAATGCGTTGCATGCCACACCGTCAACCGGGAAGCGATGAAGGTTGCCTCAATCGATTTTGCGGCAGGCGTCAAGGCGAGCGCGCCAGCTCACGCGGAGTGTTTTGTCTGTCACTTCAACGAGAAGGAAGTTCCGGCAAAGAGGCCAACATTCGCGACGAACTGTACTGGCTGCCATGTGCTGGACAAGAAGGCGAAGGGCGCGGGGTCCGAGCACGCAGTTCTCTGGTTTAGTCGCGAGATCATCGCGCCTGAGCTCAATGCGACCAAGCCTCCTGCCAAGGCGCTAAAACCCTTCAGCCACACGACCCACGAGGACGCGATCGGAGCGGACACGAAGAGCTGTCTCGAGTGTCATGCAACCGGCAAACGAGCTGAGAAGCGCTCGGACTTTTTTGCCGCTGATCGGCGCACTCAGGAAAAGCAGCCGCGGGCAGGCAACTGCGTCGAGTGCCATCGCAAAGAGATGCAACAGAAGATCGAGGGTACATTCACGCTGGCAACTGCGAAATGTAACTATTGCCACGCTCTGCCTACTATCAGGCAACGGAGTCAGGGAGGTATTACCCTCCCACCACCAAGCCATTTCTATAAGAAGCCCGCTCCGACTCCGGCGCCTGCTGCGCCTGCACCGCCAACAGGAGCACCAGTACCCACCCCCACACCTACGCCAAAACCTCGATAACCGAATATGAGCAAGAACAATGGCGAGGCAGAAAGCGGACGACTAGTGGAGGCAGAAGTCTCCATTGCGCGACGGCGTGTGCCGGCCTCGTGGTACAACCGGCTGAAGGCACTCTTCATCCTGGCATTGGGTGTGGCCTTCGCGCTTGGCGTACCTGGCCAGACGCCCGCACCGAAGGACTACTCAAAATTCACACATCAGTCACATCTGGGCAGTGTCAAGATTCCCGGAACGGCAAATACGCGTCAGCTGAAATGTGATTCCTGCCACGATCGATCCGAGGCGCGGAGCACGATTGTCCAGAACACGTTTCGCAACCATAAGCTGGGGCTTTCATTTCCGGGACACCGCGCTTGTGTTCAATGTCACGTCGCTCAGTTCACAGCCCAGCCACTTGCGACCTGCAACATTTGTCATTCGTCGGAGAAGGGGCTGACGACGCGCCCACCGCAACGAGATTTCCCTGCACGCTATGACTACAATGTTTTCTTCGATACGAAGCAACACGAGGCGCATGTCGGGTACAAGTACGCGGACGGCAAGAGGCTGGATTGCGCCGCGTGCCACGAGGCGACTCAAAAGAAGCTGGCCCGTCTGATTCCATCCCATCCGGAGTGCTACGTCTGTCACACGCCCTCGAGTCATGACGAAAAAGCCAGAGCCAGGAGTGGATGCATTGTGTGTCATACCCAACCCGTCGCGAGGGTGGAAGCGCGCGATTATCGCAGCCTCGCCTATGGTGCCCGTTTCTCCCACGACACCCACGTGGGATATGTGAGCGGTGACTGCAGCGCCTGCCACACGATTACCGGCGGCTACAATCGGCCGTCGGGCAGACCGGGAACGATACGCGTCAAGCAACATTCGACGGAGCGCGAACGTACGGGCAAGGGCTGTTTTAGCTGTCACGACGGCGGTTCACACTATGGGCGCACGATCTTTAGCGGTGACTACGGGCCCGCCGGACAGGGTAGCTGCACCAAATGCCATGGTGACGAGCTCAAAGTCATTCCTGCCACCGGTTGACCGCCGCTGGTACGCGGTTTAATCTAGACAACGAATGAGCTTATTTTGAGCGACCGGCTCAAGGTCTGGATTCATGCGATGCTTAAGACGTGGCTGATCTCACGAGGTGACTGATGAAGATGAAGGCTCTGATTGTTATCGGTTTCATGATTGCCTACTCCGCCAGTGCTGCGACACAGGGACAGAAGTTGCCGGGTGACGATCTGGTCATTCCCTCCGTCGATGAGAAGTGGGGGGCCATCACGTTCACTCATCAGAAGCATCTGGCTTACTCCGATTGCACTTATTGTCACCATACCAATAAGGGTTTGACGCTCGAGACGCTTAATGCAGGCAAGTCTGAAAAGATTCCGATGTGCGCGGAATGTCACACTCGCGCCGAGGGCAACGCGAAGACGCCAAAGAGC
>JBDTUW010000166.1:0-7696 GCA_040007555.1 Acidobacteriota bacterium
CCTCCTTAAGGATCACCTGAAGCGCCTCGAGACGACCACGTCCGAGATCAAATTCACTCACAGCCTTCCGGAAGGACTCACTTGCGTCCTCGAAATAAGGCGTCCCCGGCCCGAGCGTCGGTCTGGTCAGGCATATCGCACCGGCCGGTACGACAGATTCGCGTCCCTTGTTTTCCAGGGAAACATAGCCTGCCGTCACCCTCAGGACGCTTCCACCACCCTCGTCAACTTCGAGCGTGTACTCGCATCCGAGGTCAACAGCCGTCGCAGTCGGAGTCTCGACAATAAAGAGTCGCGGCGGAGCTATGATCTGCGCGTGAACCCGTCCCCGCGTCAGATTGAGACGATGCTCACTCGACCGCGTAACGAGGAGGCTGATTCGCGAGTTCGGGTCTACTTCAACCCTTCCGAGATCGGCGATTGAAATGCGAGCGCGCGATTGTCCATCGGTTTCAAGCCACTCGCCGACAGACAGGCGGCCCTTGCCCTCGATCGCATTGGAGGCGATCAGCGGCCTCCCGGAAACCGAAAGTACTTCAAGCGAGGCACCCGGTGGACGCGGCGGTCGATGATCTGCCCGCACCGGCTCGGCAGGGACAGGATTGACCGGCATCGGCGTCAATCCAGCAAGCGGCGGAATCGCAAGGGTAGGCGAGATTGTCGGCGTCGGGTAGTTCTTGACCAGCCATGAATCCTGTCGAGATATGTACCAGAAACTCCAGACAGTGACCAGGATCAGCGCTGCCGCCATCGCGGTGAGCGGCCGCCAGCCAAAGTACGAGCTTTGACTTTTGAGAGTCGAGCTATCCAGGCGAGCGGCAATCTCCGGCCACAAATCGAGTGGCGCCGGGACTGGCTTGAGTTGTGAGGCGAAGCTGACCCCGAGCTTGACCTCCTCGTATGCCATTCTGCATTGCTGACACGCGAGGAGATGCTCCGCTACCTCCCGGGACTGCTCTGCAGCGAGTTCACCGAGACAGTATTTAGAGAGTCTCTCTTTGACGTGATCCAGCATTTTTCCTTTCCTTCTTAACCCTACTTGCTCGCACCCGCTTCCGCCTCTTCGTTCGTTCCGTTTGTAACTATTGCCGTAGATGGGCAAGCTTTTTTGCAAGCATCTGGTGGCCTCGATTGAGTCGCGAGGCGACGGTTCCCGGCGAGCATCCGAGCACCTCCGCCATTTGATCGTACGAGAATTCCTCGAAGTACTTCAACAAAATCACCAGCCGAAGCTTGGGTTTTAACTCCGAAATCGCCTTTCTGACCGATACTGCAAGCTCGCGAGTACCTAGATGCTCCTCGCCCGTTCGCCTTTCAACCAGCTGATCGATGGGAATGGATGGGTCCCAGGGCACAAACCGGCGGCGGCGCCGATGCTCGTCCATACAAGTATTTGAGACCAGGCGATAGAGCCAGGTTGAGAACTCTGAATTGAAACGGAACTGGCCGATACTGCTGAAGAGCTTAAGAAACACTTGCTGAGTCAAATCCCGGGCCAGCGATTCTTCTCCGCAGAAGTGGTAGGCGATTGTGTAGGTGCGGTCCTGATATGCCTCGAAGAGAGCTCGAAAGGCGTCGCGATCGCCCTCCTGACAAGCCTTGATGACGCGCCAATCGACGGCTTGTTCCTTCTTCATCTTTGCGAGCCCATGCATCCGGCCAACCCGATCCTCTCCGAAATCGGAGTCCTGCCTGATCGATCCTTCAAAAGGTACCAGAACTTAGACGCAGGAGCCGCTCGTTTTCTTCCAACACGGGCGGAGTTAAGCGGGGGGAGGCACTCAGGTGGTCAGACGTCGATAGATACCCGGAAGTCTTTCCGGCAGACTCATTACGTCGTCGATGATGGTATAGCCGACCTCCCCGTATAGGTCTTTTAGTTCGGCTTCGGATTCGCGATCAATGGTTATGCAAAAAGGAGTGATGCCGCCGATCTTGGCCTGCCGAAGTGCCATTTTTGTGTCTTCACGGGCATATCGGGAATCGCCATAGTCGTGATCGTACGGGCGGCCATCGCTCAATACGATCAAGAGCTTCGTGCGCGCGTCCTGGCGCTCGAGCTCGGTTGCGGCGTGTCGGATGGCGGCGCCAAGCCGCGTATTGTTGTGATAAGTGATGCCGCCGATTCGACGCTCGACTTCGACCGAGTACTTTTCGCCAAACTCTTTAACGATAAAGAACTTGACGTTGCGCCGCCCCTCGCTGGTGAACCCGGAAATGGAATACGCGTCTCCGACCGCTTCAAGTGCCTCGCTCATGAGAACCAGGCCCTGCTTTTCGATATCAATGATCTTCTGGCCCGGTCGCGTGTACGGCTGGTTCGGATGTCGAGTAATGGTTCGCGCGGTCGAGGATGACATGTCCAGCAGAAAGGAAACCGCGACCTCTCGTTCGCGTCGGATCCGTCGAATGTAGAGTCGATCTGAGGGTCGGCCGTTTGTGCGCAGATCGACATGATGGTCGATCACCGCCTGAAGGTCGTAGTCCTCACCATCGATCTCGCCCTTCACCTTCCTCAGCGACTCCGGCTTCAACATCTGAAACTGGTAACGGATTGATGAGATCACTCCTGAATAGCGAGCCCGTACCTGCTCGACGAAGTCCCGGGATCCTCGGCGATTGGCACGCTGGATGACCCGGCACCACTTGGCGCGATGATCTGCAAGCTCGCGATCCCATTCGTCGTAGAAGAAGACTTCGTCGCCTTCCTGCAATTCCTGTTCGCCGCTTTCGGCGTTCATCGTTTCGTTGAGCATCTCGGATTCGCTGGGGAGTATCTCCTCAGTCGATTCCGACCAGTGATTAAAGGGTTCCGGCGTCCGTTGCTGCCTGCTTTGAGCTGACTGTTGCTGCTTTGAGCCTTCCTCGCTCTCGTCCGCGAGTTCCTCGTTGTTCAGCTGCTCCTCTTCTGACTGCTTCTCTGCGTCGTGCTGCTGCCGTTGCTGCCCGAGAAGGTTGTAGGCGCGAAACGTCGCGATCAACGTATCCGAGACAGTAGCCTCATCCTTGCGCAGGCACTCAGCGATGATCACCTCGAAGGCGGCGATCGCATCGGCATATGCGATTGCCGCCTGTTCATCGATGATCCCGCCGCAAAGAGTGATCTGAAATAACAACTCGTAGACGGCTTGTTCAACGGGCAACTCCATGACTGGAGGACGATGCTCGAGCAATCTCGTTCTGACAAAGTCCAGGTCTCGGCGGATGCCGCGATACGCCGTTCTAAGCAAATGATCGATGCGGCCATTCTCGAGTGTAGTGAAAAGCCGGGTCGCAAGACTGACATTGGGAAAGCGCGAAAGGATCACTCGATAATTGACCGAGGCTATCTCTTCCGGTCGCATCGGCTGTCGCCTGACTGGCTGTTGAATCGGTGGCATGGCCGGCGAAGCGAAGTCGGCGCCTGCTCGATTCTGTTCGCGTCGGCTCGATTCCGAGAAATACCAGTCGACCTCCTCCAGCGCTGCCCGCAGATCTGGTGTGGCGGTTGAGCGGGTGCCAAACTCAACCTGACCCGCCGCGTGCGCGGCAAGCACTTTGTATAGCCGAAAGTCATCCTCCGGCGATCCAAACTCGGCAATCACCGCCGGAAGCAGGATCGTCTGACCATCGCTGATTCGGGATTCATCCGGTATCGATCCGATTGCGCCTATCGTCAATTCGCGACCGGTCAGGCCTTCAACGTATAGTCTGAGAAGGTGCGAAACGGATTCGAGCGTCACGCCCTCGTTGGCGCCGCGGAGCGCCTCCTGACTGCTCTTCGATTCAAGAGCATAATAGGCTTGAGCTTTTCGTCGATCAGAGCGGTAGAGCTCTGCTCCTGAACGAGCCCACGATTCGAACTGTTCGAGGGAGGCGGCCGAGAGGGCGCGCGGTGAGCTCTTGAAGCATTCAAGAGCGACCTGCACATTTGAGCTGGTCAGTTCTTCGACGACCTCGAGCACCGCGCTGATGACCGAGTGGTTGCGATCTGCGGCGCGCCGCTGGTGCCTTGAGAGCGAGAGGCCGGCCACGACTTTGGGCGTTAGCTTGAGAAAATCATAGACAATGGCATTGCCTTCATCGGCCACCCGCCGGGCGACCCGGCTCCATTTTTCGAAGCTTGCCTTTCCGCCGAGCTCAATCACTATCCGTGCTGAGCGAAAGAACTGCAGCGCGGTTGCTCCGCCCCTCTCGAGATAGAGCGTCGTCTCGGAGGCGAGGGAACCCACCTCAGCTGGCTTTGTGATGAAGTCGAGGCCTTCACCCACAGTAGCGAGAAACTCGGCGGCCGTTGCACCGGTGCGCTGGGCAAAGCTTTCGGCAAGAGTCAGAAGCTCACCGGTAGCGACTCCCGGCGTGCCCCGCTGCTGCGCCAATTGCGTTTCCAGTGCGTGCAGGGACGCCAAAGCCCGCGGAGCTGCATTGAGAACCTCCGTGCTGTGTTTGACCGACCTGTTTGCGACTTCGACAGCAATCTGAAACAGCTTGACGGCAGCGGCCTCATCGCCGATCGCGGCCATGGTCTGGGGAGCGGTCCGGAAGGTTGTCAGTGAAGCTGCGGGGGAGAGGACGATCTGCTTCGCGCAGAGCTCGACGAGCAGCGGCCGGACGGCGGGTGAAAGGGATGCGAGTATCTCGCCTGATGAACGAAAGAACTCACCGGCTTCATCAGCATTGTTGACGGCTATTTTGCGGCCGAGTTCTGCCCAGGCGCGGACATCACCGTTCTCAAGCAAGCGGGCAACCTCGGGAGCCGCCTTGAAGAACTCGATGGTTACCTTGAGCGAAATGCTGGCCAGGGACGACCCGATATCCACGGCCACCCAGGCGCGCTCGGAGGGGAGCACACCCATCTTGATTGCGAGTGATTCGATCGTCCCACGCGTGGCGCCCTTTAACTGGTCGCTCAACGCGCCGGCGATGCCCTTGCGTTCATCAGCCATTGCTTCGGTTCAACTCAAATGACCGTGGTCACGATTTCGCGAATACTCCGCTGAAGCTCCAGGTCGTCGGTGATCGGACTCGCGATGGCCGATTCGCAGGCGACGACTGGCTTTACTCCGCGGGCGATCAATTGAGCCGCGTAGACGAGCAATCGCGTTGAAACACCTTCTTCGAGCCCGTGACCTTTGAGATTGCGGACCTTTTCTCCAATCTTCACCAGATCACGTGCAATGCTGATATCGATACCGCCCTCGCGCGCGACTATCTGAGTCTCAGCATCCGCTGGTGGGTAGTCGAACTCGACTGACAGAAAGCGCTGCCTGGTCGACTGTTTGAGGTCCTTGAGCACGCTCTGATAGCCTGGGTTGTAAGAGATGACGAGCATGAAGTCGTCGGGTGCTGTCAGCAGCTCGCCGCGTTTCTCAACCGGCAGAATACGACGGTCATCCGTCAACGGATGAATCAGGACAATCGTATCCTTGCGAGCCTCAACTACCTCGTCGAGATAGCAGATTGCACCGTGTCGAACGGCAGTCGTCAGTGGGCCGTCATGCCAAATGGTCTCTTCACCCTCAAGCAGATAGCGCCCGACAAGATCGGTCGCCGAGAGGTCTTCGTGGCACGCGACGGTTACCAGCGGCCGTCCCAGGCGATAGGCCATAGCTTCGACAAATCGAGTCTTGCCGCAGCCAGTGGGCCCCTTGAGCATGACCGGGAGTTTGGCGCGATAGGCGGCCTCAAAGATTTCCGCCTCGTTCTTAATTGCCAGATAATAGGGCTCATTGGTAACGCGATATTTTTCGATGACCGGTTCCAGGGGCGTCGCAGTTTTCGATAGAGGCTGTGTCATGTCTCCGCATCAATCCTCAGTGTTTGTTCTCGTTCGTGCTAGAATCAAGCGGTCATCTTAGCACTGCCGATGGATTGTTTCGAGTTCAAATGCTCATGGAATGTTCATGGTTTGTCTGCGGCGAGTGACCGGGGGCGTCTGGCGGAATGCCCGCCCCGAAAAAATCAAGAAAAAGGTTTGAAGAAGGCCAAAACGATGATCGCTATAGCATTGAGTGGAGGGGTCGATAGTTCGGCTGCCGCTGCTCTGCTCAAGAGTGACGGACACGAACTGGTCGGTTTCTCGATGCAGCTCTGGAATCAGCGCCGCATCAATGTCGGACCGGATGGCGAGCCTTTGCCGTCCCGTTGCTGCTCGCTGGACGACATTTATGACGCGAGGACGGTAGCGACAAGACTTGGCTTTCCATTTTATGTGGTCAACCTCGAGGCCGAGTTCGAACGAGATGTAGTTCATCCGTTTGTCAGGAATTATCTTGACGGTCTGACCCCAAGTCCATGTGTCTCCTGCAATTCCTACCTCAAGTTCGACAAGCTCGTTGAGCTGGCCAAAAACGTCGACGCCGAGAAGGTGGCGACAGGTCACTACGCACGCGTTCGTTTTGACGAGACACGCAATCGGTGGCTGCTGTTGCGCGCTGTCAATCGGGAGAAGGACCAGTCTTACTTCCTCTTTGAACTTACACAGGAGCAGCTTGGCTTCGCTCTCTTTCCGCTTGGAGGTATGTCAAAGCCGGAGGTTCGGCAGGTGGCCGAAGATGCGCACCTGCCCACCGCAAACAAGCCCGAGAGTCAGGAGATTTGCTTTATTCCGGATGGCAATTACGCGCAGTTTATCGAGCGATACCTCGAGGAGCCGGCGGACGAATCACCAGCTCACGACCCGTCACTTCGTCGCGAGGGAAGCCTCGCCCCAGGTGAAATCGTCAGCGGAGATGGGGAGATACTCGGGGAGCACCCCGGGGTCCATCACTTCACAGTGGGCCAGCGCAAGGGGATCGGGATCGCTGCCCCGGAGCCATTGTACGTAATTCAAATCGACGCTCCGGCGAATCGGGTTGTGGTCGGCTCAAGGGACGATCTGCTGCGAAGTGAGATGGTTGTCAAGCGCCTCAACTGGATCCCGTTCGATGAGCTGCGAGAGCCTTTGCGTGTCTCGATCAAGATCCGGTCTCGAGCTGAGGAAGCCGCGGGTGTTGTCCTGCCAGATGATGATGGGTGCGTCCGCGTCCGATTCGATGAGCCTCAGCGCGCCGTAACCCCGGGGCAGGCTGCCGTCTTTTATGATGGAGACATCGTGGTTGGCGGCGGTTGGATCAGCCGGTGAGATTTGGGTCGGCCGCGCAGAAATACCTGTGGCTTAAGAGTTTGTGAATCTCGAGCGACTGCAAAACGACTACAAGAATCTCTACCGAGTGCCAGGTAGTTGACCCGGCCGGGGCGGTTCTCTGCTCCAGGTCGTGCTGGAACGATTTCGCGACGCGTTCCAGGTTGCCCCGAAACGCGCCGCCATTCCCCCCAGTCTCGCGATGGAGAGAAGCCTTGAACCTGCTACAGTCCTACCTGACGGGCGAGCAGAATGTGCTCTCTACCACCCTTGACGTCACTGTTCGCTTCGAGATCGCCCAGATCGGCCTCTGCTGCTGAGACGCCTTCGACGAATATCCTCTCGGAATCTCCATTGATCTCTTCACCGGGAGCACGCAGACCCTCGATCGTCTCCTGGGAGTTGATAGTGTTCGGTTGATTCTTCTCTACTCTCTTATCTTTGCTCATATCGCTCCTTCACGGTTTTACAGGTTACCTTTTCGTCATTTGAGGCCCGTGTCTGCGATCATTTACAAAACTCACGAACCATTCCCGAGTTCCTGGGGACACTATGGCGCCTTGGCGAGGTACACCCGGCCGGGCCTTAGTTTTT
>JBDTUW010000167.1:0-7695 GCA_040007555.1 Acidobacteriota bacterium
CAGGGTTGATCAATAAGGAAGTGCGGATCACCCAGCCTGTGAGTTTGATCGATACGGCACCGACGATTCTGAGCCTGCTGGGATTGCGCATCCCCTCGGGGTATCACGGAGCTTCGATGCTCGATGGAACGAACCAGATGGCTTTGTTCTCGACGGATTACTCGCTTAGGTTTCTTGGACTACGCGACGGGTGTTGGAAATACATCTACGAGCAGGACGCGTCCCGCTCCAGACTTTTCAATGTGTGTGAAGACCCTCAAGAAAGCCGCGATCTCTCGCCGCAACATCCCGAACTTGCCGGCGCGTACAAATCCCGCCTCAACAGCTGGAGTGTGCGAAAAGCCCCTGCCAGCGAGCCTGGCGCCGCTGCTCGACTGAGGTAAGAGAGCCCCTGCAAAAGCCCAGGCTCTTATCCTAATCCGCGGCTGCTGCGTGCGGCGCCAAATTGGCTACTTCGGCTCGAGCTTGTTTTCCCGAACGCCTGGCCAGCCAACCTCGCAGCCGACGAAAGGCAAGTGCGAGACCCGTCCACACCAGCATGACTCCACCGGCGGAAGCTATTCCGGCTATGGTTTGGCCGGGGATGCCGAGGACCTCACCAGTGTGGGCAAAGCGAAGTATCGAGCGCAGCCTTCGCCCGGCGCTAAAACTCGTGAACGGTTCCCAGCGAACCACATTTCCACTGGCACGTTCGAGAGTGAGTGTCGCTCGTTTCTGAGGCTGACCGCCATCGCCATTGTCAATCGTAAAGACCATCGGAGCTTCCGGGTCGGTTGGGATCCGAAGACTGATGCTTTGCCAACCCGACACCTGCTGTTCCGCTCGAACCCATAGCCGATCAATGCCATCGAAGGATACGGGGGCTGCAGGAAGCTTGGCATTGGGGCCACCACCGCCCTGCGGGGGTCCTCCCCCTCTCGCTGCGGGCGGCGCTTCGCCCACCAGCCGGTAGACAAGATTGCTCGCCCAGGGATAGGAAATGACAACAGCCGAAAGGACCACGATAAAAAGTGGAACCGCCGACCAGAAGCCAATCACGTTATGCCAATTGAAGTCGCGCGCCTTCCCCGGAAGACCGCGCTTAAACCAGGGGACGCTTCGTAGTTGAGTAATCGTCCATTTGCGCGGCCACCATAGATAGAAGCCGCTGATCACCAGAAAGAGAAATCCGAGATTGCAGGCCCCTGTCACCGCCCTCGCGACCGGTCGATGCTCACCGTTGGCGCCAAGCCATCTATGCCAATCGATAACAAAGCGAAAGAAATCCCTAACAGCCTTTGATCCTTCTCCGAGCACCGCTCCGGTGTAAGGATTGACATAGTAGGTGCGACCACCGGTCACGGCGATTGCCGCGGGTGCTGTCGCTGCTGACTGTACCGTCAGACTCACCGGACGTGCGTCGGCGCTCGTTTCGCGAAAGCTTGCAAGCAATGATTCGACGGATAGGCGTGTGGCTCCCTCCGCAGGCGGTGCCACCACATGATTCCGTGTGTCAGCCCATGAGGTTATCTGACGCTGGTAGGTCAGCAGAACCCCGGTCAGAGACATGATCAGAACGACAATGCCGCCGAGTACGCCCACTGCCAGGTGGCACCAGAAAATAGTTTTCCGAAGTATCTTCATCGACGCGAGTTCCTTTTTTTCACTGTGATCCGTGCGCTTCAAATAGTCCTGATCCGGTTACACATCCGCCCAGCGTCTGAGCAGGTTGTGGTAAACGCCTGTCAACTGCACTACGGATGGATGGTCTGGCGCCTCTTCTCCCAGACGCTGGATCGCCATGTCCAGATCGAAAAGGAGCGAGCGTTCGCCATCTTCACGAACCATGCTCTGAATCCAGAAAAATGAGGCGAGCCGCGCGCCTCTTGTCACCGGCCTCACATGGTGAAGGCTCGATGATGGGTAGAGGATCAAATGACCTGCCGGCAGTTTGATCGTATGCACTCCGTAGGTATCCTCCACGAGCAATTCGCCCCCGTCGTATTCCTCCGGCTGGCTCAGGAAGAGCGTCGCCGAGAGATCGGTGCGAACGCGATGAGGCGTGTTGGCTACCTGACGAATGGCGTTGTCGATGTGGGTGCCGAATGACTGGCCACCGGAGTAACTGTTGAATAATGGCGGGAATACCTTAAGGGGTAACGCGGCCGCCATGAAAAGAGGCGTCGACTCAAGCGCCAGCCGCACGACATCACCCAGTTGCTGCGCCGGGGGTGAGTCCTCAGGCAACTGCTGGTTGTCCTTAGCGCGCGCCGATTGCTGGCCCGCCGTGACGCGACCATCTATCCATTCAGCCGACGCCATTACGTGCCGGCAATATGCGACCTGGTCGGCCGATAGGACATTCGGAACTTGCAGCAGCATGCCTCTACTCAGATTTCCCGGTACGTCGGGATGATCATTGGCGTTATTAAAAGTGGAAGCTCGTGCTCAACATCACTGAACGACCCGCGCCTGGGATCAGGTGGCCTCCACCGAGACGATCGAAGTAATAGGCATTGTTCAGATTGTAAAGATTCAATCGGAGGTCGAGCTGCTTTGCCACTGGATAGGAGACCATGGCGTCGAGAGTCCAGTAGTTGTCCACAAATCTCGTGTTGATATTGTTGCCGTAGCGCTTTCCGACAAAACGAGGACCGCCTCCAAGGGTGAGCTTACCAACCGAATAGATGTTCCAGATGTTGAAGGAGTTTCTCGGCGTGTTGATGAGTGCCTTGCCCACTTCAGTCGCGAGGTTCGAATCGATTACCTTGCTGTCCATAAAGGTGTAGGCAGCAAACACCCTCCAGTGACTGGTGACGCTCCCGACTGCAGCCAGTTCGAGGCCCTGGACACGTTGCTCACCTTGAAGTACCTGTGGAGGGTCATCTGGCAGGAGTCCGGGTGTGCGCGCATTTGTCTTCAGGACACGGAAGAGCGCTGCGTTAATTGAGAGACGTTCGCGGGCGATATCCCATTTTGTGCCGACCTCGAAGTTGCGGCTCTTCTCGGGATCGATCGCGGTGTTGGCGGTGCCGTACGAGAGCCCTTCGAGTGACGGATTGAGCGAAGTCCCATACGACGCATATATGCTGCCATTGACCTTCGGTTTGTAGACTGCGCCCGCTCGCCAACTTGTCATCTTGTCAACGCGGCGGACGACCGCGCCCGTCGTGCTTATTCCGTCTACATCAAATCGATCCCAGCGAAGCCCACCGTTGACCTCGAACTTTTCACCAAATCGCGCGGTATCGAAGGCGTATGCCGCGACCGACTTGCCAGTCACATCGCCAACGATGGTTCCGTTGGTGATGACGCCCGTATAGATGTCATCAGGATTGGGGTTCAAGAGAGTGGTGGGTGAGTTTGGGCCGGTTCTGGTTTGGCGAATGTTGTTCTCGTTCGTCAATGCCAGACCCGCAGTGAGCGTGTGCTGGATGCCGGCGGTGGAAAACATGGCGCGTGCATCAGTCTGGTTGTCCCACATCTGGTCTTTCGTCGACCATGCGCGCAGCTCGCGGTTGATGACCGTCGAATCATTGCTGGCAAAGCGCGGTGGAGTCGCATTCGAATCCCGCGTCGAGCGCCCGTAGCGGAGCTGGTTTCGAAGCGTAAAAGTATCTCCGACTTCTCTTTCGAACCTGACCGTCGCCAAATCGGAATTCAGTTTCTCAAAGTCCCTATCCCTGAAGCCATAGAAGGTCTCGCGGGGTACCGGCGCTGGTCGATCACGATAAGCGCTCAGCACATTGTGCGTGGCAGTTACCCAGGGAATGCCATAGTCGGAGATGTTGTCCTGCTTCAGTTTGTAATAGCTGAGCGTCAACCTTGTTTGAGTCCCGAGGCCAAAACTGAGGGATGGCGCAACACCCCAACGCTGGTTCTCGACGACGTCGCGCCCGGCAATACCGGAGTCGTGTCCAAGCACGCTGAGGCGAAAAGCAGTGCGTTCGCCGAGTCCGATCTTCTTCAAAGGAACGTTGATGTCACCGGTGACTCGCTTTGTTCGATCGCTACCGAAGTTGAGGGTAAAGCCATATGACGGCTCGAGCTCTGGTGACTTGCTGACAAGGTTTATCGTTCCACCGGTCGAGCCGCGACCGTTGAAGGCGGACGACGGGCCTTTGATTACTTCAACCTGTTCAAGATTGAAGGGGTCGCGTGATTGCGGACCGAGATCGCGTGCGCCATCGACAAAGATGTCATTGCGTGCGCTGAACCCGCGAAGCGTGAGGTTGTCGCCGGCTGGCGCGCCACCTTCTCCAGCGGTGATGGTCAGGCCCGGCACATTTCGGAGGACGTCGCGCAGAGTGGTTGCACCCTGCTCTTCGATGACGGACTTTGGAATGATGGCGATCGTCTGCGGAATGTCGCGAAGCGGCTCGGAATATTTTGGTGACGAGAGCGTCGCGGCGCGACCCTCAATCTCGATTGAGGAAGCGAGTGACGAGAGTTCGAGAGTGGCGGTCTCGGGCGAGGTGAAGCGATAGGTGACGTCAGTTTTGTTGAGGATTTGCTTGAGAGCCTGTTCGACGGTATAGACACCGGAGACTCCTGGCGAGGCGATGGAGCGAATCGCTTCGAGAGGAACAACAAATTTGAGACCGCTGGTTTTTTCGAAAGCGGCGAGGACAGTTCCGAGGGCCCCGGGAGGGATATCAAATTTGCGGACGGGAAGTGCTGCTGACTGATTTTGCGAGTAGACGACGGTGACGGGATATGCAGGGTGCGCAAAAGCGATGGAGCGTCGCCCGATGGGTGTGTAGCTGACAACCGCACTCATCGCGCAGAGAGCTATCCAATACTTTACTCCGCGCCTGCGCTCTCGACCCATTCGTCTCTTGGCGTTCTGCTTTTTCGAATTCATATCGTTGAACCTCCCTCAAATAGCCGCTCTCCGCCTTCGCTACCAGTCTTCGTTTCCCCACACCGGATTACGACTTATGCGGGAAGTTGAATGTCGTTTTCAGAATGCGGATATTACTTTCCGGTCGCGGGCTTGTCAACGATTTTTTTGAAAGTGGAAGTCAAAAACGTTTAGAGTTTTTCGTAAACTTCGGGGAGCAATGTGGGATATGGGCGCTAAGTATATGTGTGGTAGTAATTAAAGGGGAGCAATGGGCGAGAAAGCGGCGGTCCTTCGGACTCAGTTGAAGGCTATCAGTGATTCAGGGAGGCGGGTTTATCAGGAGAGGGTAGTGCGGGATTTGGCGATTGAGTGGCTGTCCGCGGAGTCGCATGGATACTCGACGTCTGGATTGCCTCGACCCGCGCCAGCCCAAAAATGAATATCAGCACAAATGGAAACGCGGAGAAACCGAGGCGCGTCTCTCGGCGTCTCGGTCTCTCTGCATTTTTTCCCATTCGTCCGGCCCGTTTGTCCGGCCGTTCGTCCGGGAAGGTTTGGTTTCATTCGCCAGAGCTCAGCGCGAACTACTTCACCCTTTTGGCTACGAACTGCTGACCAGGCTGATCACCGCCTTCGCGCGTACGCGTCAAACTGATCTCATCACCGGTAATCTTTCCTTTGTAGAGCAACCGAACTTCGGTGCCCTGGAAGTTCGCTACCACAACAAAGGAGATGTCATCACCTGCGATCTTTCCATCGCTGATCGGCTGATCGCCCTGCATTCCAGAGACTGTGCCGGTCAACTTCGCGCCTTCAGCCTTGAAGTTGAAAGTAGTCTCTCGCGTTTGCCCGCCGCGGCCCGGTACCTGAGCCAGCCATTTACCATTAACGTCGGCCGCCCACACTACGGTCAGACCCGCAAGTAGAAACGCCGCCAGGAAAAGCATCATTCTAACCTTCATCAAAGACCTCCATCGTCGAAGGGGTCGCTGCAGAAATTGCAGGACCCGAAGCCAATGAGCACAGGCCGCGCGGCAAAATGAACCGAAGAAATGGTACTCGGTCGTCCCAGACTCAACCCGCGTTAGCCCCAGCCCCAACGGCAAGATCGAACACTTGCAAGTGAATGACGCGACATTCGCTCGATCGGTTGCCATTTATCTTCCTCCCGCTGATTACATTGGGCTTACGTTCCTTGCGCGTGGACTTTAGCCGATGATCTCCACCATGCGCTGAGCCGGGGAATAGGGCCGGACGAGCTTCAGCTTGTTATTAAGTTCGACTCCCCAGCCGGGCGCATCAGGCAGATCTATGTACCCGCCTTCCGGGATGGGTTCGTCCTTGAACAGCTCTCCAAACAACGGAACCAGTCGATCCGCATTCGGACTCATGACGAGGAATTCGGCAACGGGGCAGTTCGTAAAGGCATACTGCAAGTGATAGGAAAAAACGCTCGAGCCGTGTGGGATGACTGGGATGTCGTAGGCCGCGGCCATGGCGACGATGCGGCGCGCTTCTGTCAATCCTCCGACCCAATTGATGTCCGGTTGGAGAATGTCGGCGCATTTGCGCGCAATCAATTCGCGAAAGCCATATCTCGTGTACTCGTGCTCACCAGTAGTCACCAGACAAAGATGGCCGATGGCCGCCTTCAATGCCGCGTACCCGTCATAGTCATCAGGGGGCAGACACTCTTCGATCCAGTGCAGCTTGAATGGAGCAAGTGCCTTGGCAAGCTCGATCGCGTAAGGCACGGTTAATGACATATAACAGTCGAGTCGCAACGGGAAGTCCGGGCCAATTTGTTCTCTGGCTTCGGCAACAGTCTCGACGTTGCGCTTCAAGCCTTCGATACCGTCGGCTGGGCCGTAACGACAGGGAATCTTGACTCCCTCAAATCCAAAGGTCTTGGCGAGATCGGCCCGCGCGGTCGTGGCATACACCGGCAGACGCGCCTTGGTCTTTCCGCCGATCAGGGCATAAACGGGTTCGTCGCGAAGCTTACCCAGGCAATCCCATATGGCAAGATCGACGGCGCTGATGGCGTGGATTGCCAGACCTTTTCGACCATAAGGCATCGTCGCGCGCCACATCTGATCCCAGATCAGCTCAACGTTGCGGGGGTCCTGCCCTTCGACAAACCGGTTCAGATGCCGCTCAATGATGTAGCAGGCGGGCTCCCCACCAATGCTGCATCCGATCCCAACGGTTCCATCGCTCAACTCGACCTCTACCACAACTGTTCCGAGAGCATTGATCCCCCAGCTGGTCCTCTTCGACTTGTACTCGTCGTAAACCGACATTGGATTGGCGATCGGGAGTTCATTGATCCAATGGGGCTGGTGTTGATTGTGGTAGTCGGCGCCCATTTCACCCGGATCGATGATATGAGCCCGCACCTCGCTGATAATCGCGTTCTTCATAAGGCTTCTCCCAGCTCGGCCATAGCAGGCAGCATGAAGCCGCATGTCTTGACCATATGTTCAGTTAGGCTCACAGGGCGACATGTGCGGACTCGGTGCGACCCTCCGAGCGTCAGGAAAGAAAGGACCGGTGACAGACGGCACGGCCTAATCATACCGCCCGCTGACTCCGCGTCAGCAAAAAAGCAGTTCCCCCGCTTCCGTTTGAAACGCCCCAGCGAGAAAATGATTCTGAAAACGCCCAAAACTCTACAGACGATCTCTCGTCGTGTCAAGATAATATGAGTTACGTATTCTAAGATAATCTATGAAGCAAGCAAGCCGTAGCCTTTGGGAACTCGTCCGTTCGTGGGAACGAAATGTGTCAAAAACGGACAAAGTGTGACACGTGGCCCGGGGGTGCGGAAGCAGTAAACCACAGCAAATAGACCGCTGAGATCTTTCTGC
>JBDTUW010000168.1:0-7672 GCA_040007555.1 Acidobacteriota bacterium
GGACCAAGGCCGTGCGCGATGGCGACGATTTCATTGTCAACGGTCAGAAGATATGGACGAGTCTGGCGCACGCCGCGGACTGGTGTCTGCTGCTGGTTCGCACCGATTCCAGCGCCGCCAAGCATAAGGGAATTACCGCGCTCCTGGTCAATATGAAGAGCGAAGGCGTGACGGTCCGGCCATTAAAACAGATCACCGGTGAGTCGGGATTTAACGAAGTGTTCTTCTCGAACGTTCGCATTCCGGTAGAGAACGTCCTTGGCGAGATCAACAAGGGCTGGCATACGGCGATTGCGACGTTAATGAACGAGCGCGCGCATCTTGGGACGGGGACCTACGTGCACTTCAAGCGAAATCTCGAGCAATTGATCGAGCGCGCAAGAGTGACGAATCGGGGTGGGAAACCGGCGAGCTCGGATCCGCTCATCCGGCAAAAGCTGGCTCAATCGTATCTTGAACTGGAGGTTTTCAGGCTGACCAATCTGAGGGCGCTTTCGAAGATGGCGAATTCGAAGGTTCCAGGACCTGAAGGATCGATCCTGAAGATTTTCTGGAGTGAGCTGAACCAGCGGATGCAACAGATCGCGATGGAGACCCTCGGACCGCACGCGCAACTCAGGGAATTCGATGAGGGCCGATGGGTTTATAACTATCTCAGAACGCGCGGCAATACCATCGAAGCAGGGACGAGCGAGATTCAACGCAACATCGTCGCTGAACGCGTTCTGGGCTTACCGAAGAGCTATTAGGGAAAAGGGGATCAGGGGTCAAGGGCAAGGGTCAGGGATCGGCGTTCGTAGTACCGCCTTTAGGCGGAATGTCTCGATATCCGAGATTCCGCCTAAAGGCGGTACTACGAACGCCGATCCCTGATCCCTGATCCCTGCCTACGAAATCACTGACCAATGGCCACTACTGCCACTATCCCGAACGGCATCGATCACCTTCATGTTCGCGATCGCATCTTCGAGAGGAGTCGGCGCTGGCACATCCTCCCTCACTGCCTTCGAAAAAAGATCCGCCTGAATCGTATACTGATCGCAGATCTCAAAAACTACTTCATCGGTCGACCACTGCTTATTTCCCTTTGAGTGCTGATGCCAAAGCCGGCATGGCTGGTCGGGTGGCGCATTGAATGGAATCTCGATCTCGATCCGGCCCTCCGTCCCGAGAATGTTCACTCGCTGATATGGCGCCACTTGGGTCGAACAGGTAAAGGTTGATGTCCCCTTCTCGAAGTCCAAGATCCCGGAAGCCATGCGATCCACATTGAACTCCGGGTCATACTCGATCACACCGAATGCCCGCCTCGGCTCCTGCCCAAAGATAAATCGCGAGAGGGAGATCGAATAGCAGCCGATATCCATCAGGCCTCCCCCACCGATGTCTGCTTGATTGCGGATGTTCCTCTCGTCGACATTAAAGTAAGAAAAGAAGGATTGAATCGTTTTCAATTCACCGATCTTGCCGTCATCAACCAGTCGCTTCGCGTGCTTCCATTGAGGATGATGGCGGTACATGAACCCCTCCATCACCTTCAGTTTCGGTCTCGACTGCGCCACTTTCAGAAGCCGCTCCGCATCCTCTGCCGTCAGGCCGATCGGCTTCTCGCACAGGACATGCTTACCCGCTTCGATTGCCTTGATTGACCAGGGCACGTGCAGATGATTCGGAAGCGGGTTGTAAATGACTTCGATCTCGGGGTCCGCCAGCACGGCGTCGTATGAATCGTAGACCTTAGGGATGCCCAGTCTGGTCGCGAATGACTGCGCCTTGCCGAGATCGCGTGAGGCGATCCCGGCAAGCTCAGTCAACTCACCCTTCTTCAGGGCCGGCGCCATCTTCGTCAATGCGAAGTTCGACGTCCCCAATATTGCCCACTGCACCTTCTTCATAGTCGCGACTCGTCTACTTGACCGAGCTCTTCATCTCATCCTTGAATGGCTCGATGTCGGGAATAACCTTCACGCCAGTCGTGAACTTGAATGGCGCCATGAGCAGTCCGCTCGGATAGGTGAGCTCAACCATATACGCGGTATACCCGCGTTTTGGCTGTTCAACCCGCGCGACATACTTGCCTTCGCTAACCGGCGTCAGTGGCGAACTCTTCCACTTCAGCCCGATTGACGTCACGCGAAAGTCGCGAGCACCAGGATTGGTCGCCTGCCAGAGCTTTACCTCACTCGGCTTGTCCCTTGTCTCTACCGTGATCACGCCGCTCGGATCGATCTTCCAGGTAAATTGCGGCAACGGCACGTTATTGATCACTGCGTTGTAATTCGCCAACAGCGAGAACCAGGCGTCCGAGCCGCGCAGGGAATGCTCTGCATTTGGGACGTAGCGCAGGTATTTCACGCCCGGGAGATCGTTGTAGTAGAACTGCCACGAATCGGGAACAAAAAACTGATCACCAGTCGCATTGATCATGAACTTAGGCATCGTCAGCCGATTCAGATATTCGTAAGGCTCCACAATCTTCATGAGTGCCTTGTATTGAGGAGAATCCGTCCGATTCATGAGTCCCATCTCTTCGTATTCAGCTACCGCGGGCGCGTAGTAGCCGTAGACCGCGAGATGATGCTGAAATGACGGAATAACATTAAGCAGATCAATGACGAGCGGAACGATCGCGACCACGCGCTTATCGACGATTGCCGTTGTCCACGTTGTCCATCCGCGCTTCGATCCGCCCGCGACCACAAAGCCATCGATCTTTGTGTTTCCGCCAGCTTCGCTCGCGCAGAGCGAGATCACCGTGTCCATGGCTCGCACGGCGGCCTTTGTCATCGGCAGCCGCGCCGGCCAGGTTGAGTCACCAGTCTTCATGAACTTGTCCCAGGTGTAGGCGATCATGTCGTCCTCAACTCTGGGTTTCTTGTCGTCTGAAAAGGTGAGAGGTTGATTCGGGACCATGCGCAGTTCCGTAACCACAGACTTCGTTGTGGTCGCAATCTGGATAATCGTAGCGTCCGCGTCCTTTGGCGGACCGCTGTTGTTATTGCCGCCCGAGATGTACAGAAGCGACTTTGTGTTCTTCACCTCATCTGGTTTGACGATAATCATCCAGTGTCGCCACACATTTCGATCGACCTCCGCGGTTGAGCGCCACGTCTGCGACGTCATGTCAACGATAAAGGTCGTGTAGCCCTTACCCACCACCTTATTCACGACTTCGTATTTGTAGCTCGCGTCCGGCTTAGCCACGTAATCATCGAGTGCGGTTCGATCCGACTTTGCGCCTGGCGCCTGCGCCAGGGCCGCTGTCATAAAGATTTGAATTAAGAGCAGCAGAAGCGTGGCCCGAAGGCCCACCGTTGCTGTATTCCGTCCTGGCTTTGTCATTGTTTCTCCTATGCAAAGAGTTTGAGAATCGGATCGCCGCCAAAGTTTGTCAGCCTCTGATCGCGGCCACCATAATAGTAAGTGAGCTTTCGATGGTCGAGACCGAGAGCGTGAAGAATTGTCGCGTGCAGATCGTGGACGGCGTAGGGCTCTTCAACGGCCTTGTAGCCGAACTCATCGGTGGCGCCAACCACCTGTCCGCCCTTGATTCCGCCGCCTGCCATCCACATGGTGAATCCGTTCGGATTGTGATCGCGTCCGATCGCCGACTGCGAGATCGGCATGCGACCAAACTCGCCTCCCCAGACAATCAGCGTGCTGTCGAGCAAGCCGCGCGCCTTGAGATCGGCGAGCAGGCCGGCCATCGGCTTATCGGTCTCCGCGCAATGCAGACGATGGTTTTCATCGAGACCATAGTGCGCGTCCCAGGATTCCTGTTGATGCCCGCCACCGCTGTAAAGCTGTATGAAACGGACCCCACGCTCCACGAGGCGTCGAGCTACAAGACACTCACGGCCAAAGTAGTCAGTTGTTTTCTCTCCGATGCCATAGAGTTGCTTGGTCGCTTCTGATTCCTTCGCCAGGTCAACGGCTTCCGGAGCGTGGGTCTGCATCTTGAACGCGAGTTCATAGGAGGCAATTCGGGCTTCGAGATCAGAATTGCCTTCGTGTGTCAGCAGGTGTTCCTGATTGAGCTTCTGAATAAAGTCGACTTGAGCGCGCTGCTGGTGCGGATCAATCCACTTGGGTGGGTTGAGATCGACGATCGGCGTATTTCCCGATCGAAATGCTGTTCCCTGAAAAGCGGCGGGCATAAATCCTGAACTCCAGTTGGGCGCTCCGCCAATCGGGCCTCCCCTCCAATCATACATGACGATGAATGAGGGAAGGTTCTCATTGACGCTGCCAAGACCATATGTTGTCCAGGAACCCAGTGAAGGATTACCTGGTCGCATATTGCCGCTGTTCATCATGAAAATCGCGGGTGAATGGTTATTGCTCGTGGAGTAGACGGACCGGATCATGCAGAGGTCATCGACGCGCTTGGCGAGATGAGGATAGAGCTCCGAGACTTCCGTCCCCGACTGCCCGTGTTTTTTGAACTCGTACGGCGAGGCCATGAGATTGCCGGGGTTGCCGAAGAAGACATCGATCGCTCCCTTGTCAGACATCGGCTTACCGTGGTGCCGCGCCAACTCTGGTTTAGGGTCGAAAGTGTCGACCTGGCTCACGCCTCCATACATAAAGAGGAAGATGACCGCCTTTGCTTTGGCCGGAAAATGAGAAGGGCGAGCGGTTAAGGGGTTGCCGCGTTGCTCGGGCGTCGCCGCCAGCAGGCCGTCGGTTTCAAGCAGACTCGAAAGGGCGAGACCGCCAAAGCCAGCGCCGGCACGAAAGATCAACTCACGTCGCGTTATCGATTTCATAAATACCCTCGTCGATTTTGGATTTTGGATTGGTCGAACACTTGGGTAGGCCCATCCACAATCAACAATCCGCAATTCGCAATCACAAATCCACAACCCCAAATCCACAATCCAAAATCCACAATCTGCCCTCCGGAATCCAAAATCCAAAATCTAAAATCCAAAATCGAGTTAGTCCAGATAGAGGAATTCATTCAAGTTCATGAGGGCGTGGCAGAGGTCTCGTAATGGCGTCTGTTGTTTGTTGAGAAACTCGAGGGACCATTCCAGCTCCTTCGCTGTCGGCTCCCGATTCAACGCGATCTGGAAGGCACGAGCGGCTTGCGCCTTCCGATCCTGACCAGCCTCTCGAGCCACACGCTCTGCCAGATATCCCGCCTGCTGCAGGACAAACTCATTATTCAAAAGCGCCAGCGCCTGCGGAGAAACAGTTGACGCCGATCGTAGCGGCGCTGAAACCGTTGTCACCGGACAATCGAAAACCTCGATCAACGGCACGAGCACTGAACGCTTGACGAAAATGTAGACGCTCCTGCGCCAGACGGCGGTTTCCTCGCGAGCCTCAAGAGGCCAGCGCGGCCTCGATCCCGACGCGATGACAGATGGATCGATACGTGGATAGATTCCAGGCCCACCCATAGTCGGGTTGAGCTTTCCACTCACCGCCAGAATCGTGTCACGTATCGCCTCAGCCTCAAGTCGCTGTGGATTCGCACGCCAAAGCAACCGATTCTCCGGATCTTTCGCCGCAGCGAGAGTGGCAAAGCGACTCGATTGCCGGTATGTGCTCGAGGTGACAATCAGGCGATGCATCGCCTTCCAGCTCCATCCGCGGGCGACAAACTCCGTTGCCAGCCAATCAAGTAATTCCGGATGACTCGGCCGATCACCCGTTGCGCCAAAGTCGCTTGGTGTGCGGACGAGACCCTTCCCGAAATGGTATTGCCAGATGCGATTGACGGCGACGCGGGCTGTCAGCGGATTGTCAGCTCGCGCGATCCAGTCGGCAAGCTGTCGACGCCGATCAGTCGAGCCAATGTTCTGGCCCTCACCCGAAAGGTTACTGAAGATGCTCGGAAAACCGGGGAAAACTTCCTCTCCCTTATTTCGCCAATCGCCACGTTTGAGAAGATACGCTTTCCCCGGAGTGCTCTTATCAATGATTCCCATTACCGCCGGCAGTGGTTTCGGGCGCATCGAGTTGATCTTGTCGATCTCCTTCTGCACATCCTTCCGCAACGTCAACTGCTCGGCGGTGAGGAGCGGGTCGATCTCCTCCGGCTGCAGATTGACGTCCTTTGCAAAGCGCGCAGCTGTGTCCTCGCGAAACTGCTCCCGTGTCCTGCCACCAAGGGCATTTGAACTCTCAGCCAGATGAAGGTGAAACGCTACCTTGTCAGCGAGCAGCTTGTCTCGCACCGGTTTCTCGATGGTGATGATCTTCGCGCGCAACGGTCGCACGAGTAGATCGATTTCCTTGTTGCGCGCTTTGAAGGATTCTTCTTCAGGCTTCGAGACAAGCACCTGCTCCTTCTTCTCGAACGGGAAGAAGATCGCCTGCATTCGATAGTAGTCCTGCTGAGGAATCGGATCATATTTGTGATCGTGGCAGCGAGCGCAGCCGACCGTCAGCCCGAGAAAGACTGACGAGGTCGTCGTCACCATGTCATCCAGCTCATCAGTACGCGTCTCTTCGTTAACCGCATTGTCCACAGTAGGCCCATTGCGGCAGAACCCGGTAGCCACCAACGCATGCGGATCGTTCGGCGAGATCTCATCCGCAGCCAACTGCTCGCGGATAAACTGAGTGTAGGGCCGGTCATCGTTGAAGGCCTTGATCACGTAATCGCGGTAGCGCCAGGCGTTCGGTCGATCGTAGTCAAACTCATAGCCACCGCTGTCGGCATACCGCGCCAGGTCCAGCCAATGCCGACCCCATCGCTCGCCGTAGTGTTGAGAGGCAAGCAGGCGTTCCACGACTCTGCGGTATGCCGGTTCAGAAGGATTTCGGACAAATGCTGCGACGTCTTCCGGCGTTGGCGGGAGGCCTGTCAAATCGATATAGAGCCGGCGGATCAGGACCCTGGGCTCTGCAGCCGGGGACGGCGTCAACTGATTCTGTTCGAGTCGGCTGAGGACAAAGCGGTCAATCTCGTTTCGCGCCCATTTTCGATCGCGAACCGCGGGCAGGGCAGGGCGCTCTGGTTTCTGGAAGGACCAGAACTTTCGATCCTTGTCGGTAATAGGCTCGCCCTGAGCGCGCACCGCGGCACCTGCATCGGCTGCTGAAGCCGGGGTATCGTGCTTAAGCCCTTCAATCCATCGGCTGATGATCTCGATCTGAGCATCAGGGATTTTCTCACCTCCGAGAGGCATCGCCGGCTCTTCGATGTGTTTGATCATGCGAAGGAGCAGGCTCTTTTCGGGGTTTCCCGGTAGAACCGCTGGCCCTCGGACGCCGCCGCGCAGGATCGACTGTTCGCTACGCAGATCGAGACCGGATCTTTGCACGCTCGCGCCATGGCAGCCGGCGCAGTGCTCGGCAAAGATTGGCGCGACCTGCTGCGAATAGATATCCGCGGCGTTCTGTGGTGCCTGCCCGCCGAGAGTCCAGATCACGCCGACAGCGACGCCAATGAGTAGCTTGATACCCGAACTGAAAGACATAAGTTGTACCTGAGAGGAAATAGTCCGCAACACATAATACAGTGGTCAGTGGTCAGTTGTCAGTTGCCAGTCGTCGGTTGCTGTGGGTTGCCATTTGTCAATTGCCATTTGTCAATTGCCAGTTGTCAGTTGCGTCAGTTGCCAGTTGTCAGTTGTCAGTTGCCAGTTGCCAGTCGCCAGCTGCCAGTTGTCGGTTGCCAGTTGTCAGTTGTCGGTTGCCAGTTGTCGGTTGCCAG
>JBDTUW010000169.1:0-7672 GCA_040007555.1 Acidobacteriota bacterium
CGATCCCAGCGCAACCGCGGCTTTGAAGACGGCGAGCGAGAGCGACCCCCTCGCCTACGTACGCGAAGCAGCGGTCAGAGCGCTGGAGGCGATCTCAAAAGACAGCGCAGAGGCGCCGAGACGCAGAGGCGCAGAGAAGCAGAGGAATCGACGAGACTAACGAGCCTATCTCTGCGCCTCTGCGTTGAAATGATCGCTGGAAGGAACCTTGAAGATGCGAACACTCATTTCCTGCCTGTTCTTTCTGCTATCTATCGCGATCATGGCAAATGCTCAAAATTCACCGCCCATTTATGTGACGCTGTGGTTCGATACCGAAGATTACATCCTGCCGCAGAGCGATGACGCCGCGAAACGCGTGGCCGAAATGCTCACGCGGCTCGGTATTAAAGCTACGTTCAAGGTGGTCGGCGAAAAGGCCCGTACGCTCGAGCGCCGCGGCCGCCATGACGTCATCGCCGCGCTGAAGAAGCACGAGATCGGTTACCACTCCGACACGCACAGCCAACAACCGACCATCGCTGTTTACCTGCAACACACAGGCTGGGAAGACGGCGCAGCAGAGTTTTATCGACGCGAAGGACAGGGCGTGCGCGACATTGAACGAATCTTCGGCGTCATGCCGACGTGTTATGGCCAGCCGGGCGCGTCCTGGGCTGCGCAGGCCTTTCCCGCGCTGAAACGGATGGGCGTCGGGATGTATCTCGACGAAGGCGATCACATCGGCGTTGACGAGCAGCCGTTCTTTTTCTGCGGCATGTTGAACGTCTTCAAGATGGGTTCGAATCAGGTGCGGATGGCATTGAGCGGCGGCGCCAGTCTGACTCAAGGTAAAACCCGGTTTCAGGGCGCCTACGACAATCTCCGCGCGCGTGGCGGCGGAACGCTCAGCATCTACTATCATCCGTGCGAATGGGTTCATACCGAATTTTGGGACGGTGTCAATTTCAGCCGTGGCGCAAATCCAACACGAAGCGAATGGAAGTTACCTGGCACAAGGCCTGCACAAGAGACCGAAAAGGCGTTTGCTGATTTTGAAGAGTACGTGAAGTTCATCAAGACGCAGCCCGGTGTGCGCTTCGTCACAGCCAGCGAATTGATGACGCTTTATGCCGACCGCACCGTCGCGCGCAGCTTCAGTCGGGCGGAGATTCTCGCGCTCGCACAGGCGATGCAACAAGAGATCACTTTTCAGAGGTTCGACGCCTTCACTCTGTCCGCCGCCGATGCCTTCGCGTTGTTGAACGAAGCGATGAACGCCTCCCTCGATACGAATGAATTGCCCGCCGCAGTGAAACTGACGACGCTGTATGGTCCGGCGCACGCATTCACCCTGCCGCGCGGAAGAGCAAGGCCCGCCTCTTTCAACTGGCATGCCTTCGCCGAGGCCGTGCGCAAGACGGCCGCGTTCTACCGCACTCACAATCGAATGCCCGATGAGATCTGGTTCGGCGTCGACAGCCTCGCACCCCAGGATTATCTGGTTACGCTTGCGGCAGTGATTGAAGAGTTGGGTATGAAAGGTAGCAAGCCTGAGCAAGTGAGGATCCGCGAAGGCAGATTTACATCGGATAAATACATCGCCGCAGATTCGACGAAGCTGTGGGGCTGGGTGATCTTTCCCGAAGGCTTTCAGGCTCCAGGGATTGTGGAGCTCGCTCGGTTGCAGGCATGGACGCTGAAGCCGGCGATGCTACAAAAGTAAACCCACGATTACCGCAAGCACCCGAGTTACGCGGCACCTGAAGGCCGCAGGCGCAGGTTGCGCCCAAAGTAAGTAAGGAGATCAAAATGGGAACCAGACGTCAGTTCATTCGGGGATTGAGCAAAAACCTGGCGGTGGTGGCACTCCTGACTCCAGGGCGATTGCCGGAACCACGCATCAGCCAGCAGTCACCCACGAAAACCCGGATCGGCATCATCGGGGCAGAGAACTCTCATACCATCGAATATGGGAAGATTTTTAATCGGGACAAGAGCTTCCCGGGTTGTGAAGTAATCGGCGTATGGGGCGAAACGGACGAGTTTGCCCAAAGAGCCGCCCGGGAGGGTCATATCCCGAAGATCGTGAAGGATCCGGCGGAATTCATAGGCCTTATCGATGCGCTCATAGTCGATCATCGCCATCCGAAATATCACCTCGCTGCCGCCCGACCCTTTGTGGCGAAAGGAATCCCGACTTTTATTGACAAACCCTTCTGCTACCGCCTCGCCGAGGGCAGGGAATTCCTGGAACTGGCTCGCTCGAAGAAAACACCGGTTTCCTCGTTTAGCACCCTGTCGCGCGGGGAAGCGATCGCGGATTTGAAGAAACAGGTCAAAGCTCTCACCCAGCTTCAATACGTCATCAGCGCCGGCCATTGCGATGTTGATTCGCCTTACGGCGGAGTGTTCTTCTACGGTGTCCACCAGATTGAGCGGTTAATGGAGCTCTTTGGAGAAGATATTTCCAGAGTGCGGGTCTCCCGTCACCGACAGGATGCGTCAGCGATTCTCCTCTTCGCTTCCGGCTTGCAGGCCACGGTCATCCTGTCCGGGCAACGTCCGCCTTTTGAAATCGCTGTCGTGACGGGGCAAGGGCTACGGAAACTGGAGTCGGCTGTGAAGGATGATCCGCTGACTCCCTACCGGGAAATCGTGGAATTATTTCGGGAGGGCAAGGAGTCTCGCTCACACGAAAGTCTGCTGAAGGAGATCGCGATTCTGGAGGCTCTCGAACGATCGGTTCAGACGGATCGTTGGGAAGAAGTGAAAATCTAGCGCGGGAGAAAAGGAATATGAGACGAGAGAGAATCGCCTGCACGTTGTTCCTGGCTTTGTTGATAATGTTTGGAGGTCGGTCAGCGACACTGGCGCAAAACGTGCCGCGCTACGTTGACGCTCACATTCACTATGAAGATCGCCCGAACTTCTTTGAAGACCTGGCGCGCATCTACCGAGCGCACAAAGCCGTAGCCTGCCTCTCGGCGCCGCGCGAGCATTTCGACAAATTGGCGGCCGCAGCCAGGAAATACCCGGATGTGGTTATTCCTTTTCTCTGGATTGAGCTGGACGACAGCGATGTCATCGAGCAGATTGATCGCGCGCACGCCGCCGGCTTCAAGGGATTGAAGATTCACAGCCCGCTCAAGAACTACGATGATCCGAGCTACTTTCCTGTTTTCGCCGCCGCGGAACGTCACCGTCTGGTGACCTTGCTGCACACCGGCATCAGTTTTCGACCGAACAACAAGATACCGAGCCTCAAAGGCTCGATGGCGCGGATGCGACCGATGTATCTGGACACATTGGCACGGGCGTTTCCGGAATTGATTCTGATCGGCGCGCATCTGGGCAATCCCTGGTACGACGAAGCCGCTGAGGTCGCGCGCTGGAACCCGAATGTCTACTTCGATCTGACCGGCAGTTCCATGACCAAGAAAAAAGATGACCTGGCCGTCTTCAGGAAATACTTCTGGTGGGGACAGACCAGCACCCAAGCGCATATGCCGGAGAACACACCGCACGCGTTCGAGAAGCTGGTCTTCGGCACTGATGAAGACCCGAAGGATCTGGAAAAAGTCATCGCACAGTACAACCGGATGCTCGATGCCTGTCAGGTACCGGAGACGGTCAGGCGCAAGGTCTTTGCCGAAACCATGGCGCGCATTCTGGGGCTAAATGAAGCGGTGGCCCCGAGGAACCGGACGGCGAAGAGAGGTCAGTGATTGGTGCGGTTGGATCGTACCTTGCCTTGATCTTTCGAGTGGCCGGCGGAAATCGCTCACTGAAAGCGACAGATAATTGCTTCACGCCGATCAGTGATCCTAAGGATAATATCTTTGCTCCTCGGGAAGCTTAGACGTCAGTTCGCTGTTCATGCTTGCCATCGAAACCGATGGCGCGTTGAAGTGCTGCACGCGCCAGCAGCCGCGTTGAATCCAATGTCGGCAACGCGGAGTTTTCGTCATTGATGATGAGCGGAATCTCAGTGCAACCCAATACTACGGCATCGCAAGACTGCTGCTTGAAGGTTTGGATGAGGTCCCGGAAGTAGGTGATGCTCTTTAGCTTGAACACACCATAGACCAGTTCGTCCATGATGATCCGGCCAATCTCATCACGCTCCTCGTCTGTGGGGCGAACGTACTGGATGCCGTGCGCAGAAAGTTTCTCGGGATAAACCTCACTGCGCACCAGCCAGGCGGTTCCTGTCAGACCAACTCGCTGAAAATTGCGGGCGCGAGCTTCAGCCGCGACCACCTCAGCAATGTGAATCCAGGGCAGCGGACTGCGCGGTTCGACGTACGAGAAGGCCTCGTGAATTGTGTTATCCGGACAGATAAGAAAATCGGCGCCTGCAGCCGCCAGTTTCTGAGCCGAGCGAACCATGAGGCCCCCCACGCCCTCAAGGTCACCGCGTTCGAGGTAGCTCACGTATTCTGCAAATGACGGCGTATGCATCGAAACCTCTGGATGCGCGTGCGCACCAAGAAGCGACGAGCCCTCCGAACAGATGGTCCGGTAGCACAATGCCGCGCCTTCAGCAGAGCAACCGACAATTCCAATATGCTGGGTCATAATATTGAATAGCTTTCTGATGGCTAACACAACCCCGGTGAAGCCGGGTGTCAGACGACGCGCATGTAATGCTCCACGCGTGGAAAGGGCTCATAGAAATGATGCAGGAGTGCCCGCCATTGCTGGTACTGGGTCGACTGCCGAAAACCAACCGTATGATCCTCGAGCTTCGACCACTGGACCAGAAGTGCGTACCGATTCGTTTGCTCGAGGCATCTCTGAAGCTCGAGAGATTCGAACCCAGGCATCGCCGCAATGATCCCTTTGGCTTCAGAAAAGGCGGACTCGAACTCCGCTTCCTTGCCCGGAATCACATTGAGGATGGCCATTTCCAGAATCATTTGATGTCCCCTCTCATACCTCGCAGTCTTCAGCGGGAAAATCGTCACTTGCCTGCGGGCGTGAGGGGCGTTCTGGAGTACATGCCGAGCGGGTGGCCAGATGGATCGAGAAACAGACCGATGGCTCCTCTACCGTCGGGCAGGTCAAAGGGGAACCCTGGGATGACTGTGCCCCCCAGTTCCTTCGCCTTCTTGCAGCTTGCCTGGATATCAGGCACCTGAACATAGACCACTCCGTTGAACCCGCTGATCTTGCCATCCGCACCTCGCAGGGTGCCGATCGCCTCTCCACCCGCGACAATCTCCAGCGCCTGACTAGTCCCCTGCACCGGGTCAAATTTCCAATCGAAGAGCTTGCCGTAGAATTCCCTGGATTGAGCCAGATTTGACGTGGTGATATCGAACCAGGCGATGCGGCCGGGTCCTACGTCCGGCTTGGGCGCCTTGGGCGGATTTGACTGGTTCTGTCCGGTCATGAGAGTTAAGGCCACTGCCATCGTCAGAATTGCATTTCGCATCGGTGTTGTCCTCCTGGTCCATATGAAACCTTTTGCTGCGCTGGTTGCAAGGGCCGGCACCAATCAAGAAGATTCTGTTAGACCGCCGGGCAAAGTCTCGCGTCCTACCTCAGGTGCCATCTTCATTTCGCTCTTCCGGAATTCTTAGCAGGGGCCTCTTCAGGTCGCGTGACGAAGGACTATCTAACGCAGAGGCGCAGAGGCGCAGAGGCGCAGAGGCGCAGAGGCGCAGAGGCGCAGAGGCGCCGAGAAAATTGGGAGCCGTCCCGAGGAGTGCAACGACGAGGGACCTGCTCTCCATCGAGCAGGTCCCTCACTCCGCTCGGGACGGTTCATCAGTTGTGTCGGTGAGGTTCGAGGCCGCTGTCCCGCTGTGCCACTGTGCCACTGTGCCGCTGTGCCACTGTCCCGCTGTGCCGCTGTGCCACTGTCCCGCTGTGCCGCTGTGCTGCTGTGCCGCTGTCCCGCTGTGCCGCTGTGCCACTGTGCCACTGTGCCACTGTGCCGCTGTGCCGCTGTGCCGCTCCTACGGTCCGAACGGTGCCTCCTTGAGCGAGAAGAGCCAGAGGTCGGCCCGGTGGTTGGCCGCGTCGAATCCGGACAGGACTGTCAAGGTCGGCACGGCGAACGGCTGCGCCTCGACCACCAATCGGGTCCCATCCGGGCTGATCTCCGGATGACGGAAGAGCGTGAGCGGCGCCTGGGAGTAGCTCTGCTCGACCCCCGTGGTCAGATCCACCACCGCGATATCCCCGCCCTCATCGCGCTGGATCCATTGACTATAGGCAGCCTCGTAGCTCCAGATGACGCTGTCCCCCACGATCGCAGCGAGGGTGGTCCCGCGCACCGAAACGTCGCGTGCGATCCTTCCATATCCGAAGTTGTGGATGGTGTCGACGACCCCGCTGAGCAGATGACGACGATAGACCATCGAGTCGCCACCCAGGGTGTAATAGATGGCCGTGGAATCGTCCCCCACGGCCACCGATGAGGCATAGGTGGTCCCCGGGACCGGGGTGAAGTTGCTGGTCGAGTCGTCGATGAGGTGGAGCCGCATCACCTCCTGCCCGGTGAAAAAGGTATCCGGATAAAAGGTCGAACCCTGGAAGAATTCGAGCACGCCGAGGTAGACGAGTTCGTCGGGTGCGATCCAGCGGAAGGTCCACCCGATCACCTCGAATTTGCCGGACGTGGAGTAGAACGGGAGGGTACGGACCACCCGTGAGTGCTCGAAGTCCCACCCGTGCGCCACTGCGATCCGGGGATAACCGGTCTTCTTGGCATTGCGCCATCCGGTCGTGTGGATGAAGGCCACTTTGCCGGCGGGAGAGACCGAGGGCCACTCCCATACATCGGTCGTGTCGCTCCGGCCGGCGGCCGCCTCGCACTTGCGCCAGATCTGGGTCCCGCCGTCGGCCGGGAGGAGCGCGAGGCACCGGTCACGGTCGGATTGCTGGTCCCACCGCTCGGTGGAGTAGATGATCCCCGATCCGTCGGGGAGCCACTGCGGGTGCCGGTCATCGAAGGTGTTGAACGTGATCGGCCGCGGCCAGACCCCAGCCCCCCGGGGAGGATTGTGGGGAGGGCCGGCGGGAGTCGGCTCGGTGTGGCCACAGGCGGCCAGCAGGATCGCCGCGGTCCAGAGGGTGGGGCGCATTGTGCAAGTATAGACGGCAGACCGGATACAGGACACACAGGCGGCTATGTGGGGGTGACCCCGGGCGCGCGAAACCAGGATGCACCGAAGCCATGATGTCCCGGCGCGAGTGATGCGCGTGTCGGTACTGACCTCCCTCCAGGGCGGTGCCAAGTGGCGCACCACCTTGTCAGCGATGGTCATCCTGGGCTCAGTTCATCCTGGGTTCGCGCGCCTCGACACCCTGCACGACTACGATGCATTATTGCCGGAAGGTGATGGTCTGACGCACCCGCACCCGGACCGCCGCACCCCCCTTCCGGGCCGCACGGAACCGACTCGTCAGCACCGTCTCCCGGGCCGCCGCGACGAAGCCGGGATGGGTCGCCTGCACGACCTCGATCCCCTCCTCTTCCACTTTCCCCTCGGCATCGATCACGAAGCTCAGAGTCACCGACCCGCCGATCCCCGCTTCGGCCAGGACCGTCGGATATCGTTGACGCCCGGCGACCACGAGGCTTGGTCGCTCGTCGACCTCGCTCTCGCGAAGGATCGCCGTCACCGAACCGGGGTCGGCGCCGGGGAGCCCCAGCAAGGTCGAGGGGGTGCCGGGGACG
>JBDTUW010000170.1:0-7652 GCA_040007555.1 Acidobacteriota bacterium
GTCACGTTATACCCGACAAATGACAAACGGACAGTGTACTTCTTCTTCTTATAAAGAATGTCGAAATCCTTCAAGAGCCGCAGATCCAGCGAGTAGTAATTGGGAAACCGCGTCGCATCCGAATTCGGCACCCCGGCATACTGCTGACGCGCATCAACCCTCGAATATGGAAATCCCGTGCGGTACTCAAGCAACGGCGCAATTCGCACCCTCCACGGCACCTTGATCAATCCATACGCCAGAAACCGGTGCGGCAAGTCTGTCGCAAGATTTGCATACTCACTCGGCCGGATGACCGGCGCCGGAAAGTTGCCCAGATACTCACTGAACTCATTCAGATCGCCCCTAACCCGGCTCCTGACGTAGCTCATGACCAGGTTCTCTTCTTCGCTCCACGCTACCTTGGCTGTAACCTCAAGCTGCCGATAATGCGACTTTCCGTTCCCATTGAGCAGCAACGCGTCGCCACTCTGAGCAAGTCGGGGCGTCATGGTCACCAGCCCGCCCGACTTGCTTTCGAGATAGTTGAACCGCGCTCGCACGAATCGCCCAAATCGCTGGTCGAGTTCGAGGCTCCAGGTCGTACTGTGAGGGGAAAAATTACCCGCCCGGTTCGCATAATTGACAAGTGACGAGTCGCTCCCGGCCAGCCCAATGACGTTCGCGAATCGTCTTGGGCCGTCCAGCACCGTGCCATTTACCGAGTAAGTAGTGATCACCCGTTCCGGATACTGATTGAATGCGTAAACGCTCAGCGGAACACGGTCGTAGAAGACTCCCGCACCACCGCGAATCACTGTCTGCGACTTGCCGAACGGAGACCACGAAAACCCCAGCCGAGGCGCTGTGCGAATGCTCCCTGCCATCTCCTGGCCTTCAAGGCGCAATCCGAAGCTAATCGCGAATGCCGGGCGCAACACCCAATGATTCTGCGCATAGAAAGCAACCTCGGTATCCTTCCGCTCAAATCTGCTCCCGCCGGTAAAGCTGATCCGCTGCAGCAACCGCCCCGCCGTATCGACGATGTCCACCGGTCGTGCAAAGAACTCTCCGTTACTTCGCGTACTCGAAACCGAGACACCGAGCCTGGCATTGTGCGTGCCCGACCATGTCAAGGGTGACATCGTCAGCTGCTCGATCCATTCGTATCGCGATGCATGGCGATCCTGGTCGTTCCAGTAATTTCCGCTGTTTCCCGTCGGCGCGAGTACCATTCCGCTGCGTCCCTGTCCCCAGACGTCGCTGCCGTATTGCTTCACCGCAAAAGTGCTCTCGAGCAAATGTCCCCCGGCTGCGAGCCGATCGATGAGCGTCCCCGTGTAATCGCGCGAGCTGAAGTTGGGCGTAACTGGTCTCGGGTCGAAGAAGCCAAGGTTGGCATAGAGAATCTTGCGCGGCGCAACGTGCAGGGTGCCAGTCAACGTATGCGTCGAAGACACGAGGTAGTCGAGCTGAGTAAAGGAGTTGACCGACTCTGACTTCATCTCGCGGTCCGGGTGCGCAAGCGTTCTCACCGGATCCTTGAAGAGCCGATACTCTATCCCTTCAGAGAGAAATAGCTTGTCTTTGATTAATGGTCCATTGAATACAATCCGCGGCGAAGCGTTAAGCATCCCGGCCAGATGGCCACTCCTGAAACGGAAGGCTGGCAGTGGATCGCGGACGTCGAAATTCCACTTGTCGCCACCACGTCGGGTCTCCACCGCGACCACACCAGCCGTAAATCGACCATACTGCGCCAGGAAAGGTGATCTAAAGACTTCGATCTTGTCGACACTGTCAACCGGAATAGTCATCCCAAACTGGCCGGTTGCGGGATCGGTGACGTCGGCCGAGTTGACCACCAGTGCACTGCGGTGCTCACCGCTTCCCGAAATGCTGATCTCACCGTCCTGTGTGCGAACTACGCCAGGCACCAGCGGAAGCGCATCGGCAACATTCGCGGGTTTGTTTGCCAGATCATAGAGCTGCCCACGACCGAACTCACCCGCCGGGATCGTCGTCTCCTGCGCCGGTGTCGTCGCTTTCCCCTCCACGGTCACCCCCTCCTTAATCTCTATTCTCCGGATCAAGGTGAAACGCATCTGAACGGGAACGCCGCCGGAAATATTAACTTCTCTCCGAGAAAGAGGCTCATAACCGCCGGCGCTGACCGCGACCTCATAAACCCCAGGAGGCAGCCGCTGAAATTCAACCTCACCTTTGTCATCAGTGACCGCCGTCGCTACAGCCTCTTCTCCTGCTCGTTTCACGACAACGGTTACGCCGGTGACTCTTTTTTGCGCCTGATCTTCCGTGATTACCCGCAGTACCGGCGGAGAATTGGGTTCTTGTGGAAACGCAATCGTGGCAAATGCAACGAAAAGGAGAAAGGCGAGGACGGTCAGATTCCGGAATCCAGTGAGCGAAATATGCATAAGACCCTTGACCCAACTTACTTCTCTGGGGTCTGAAAGGTTACACGATAAGGAGTTCGTTCGCCATCTTGGGCAAGGGTCAGGGGAAGAAGATTAAGGCGGAGACGCAGAGAGGGGTACATTTCTCTGCGTCTCCGCTGCTCCGCGTCTCTGCGTTAATCTTCTTCCCCTGACCCTGACTAAAAGAATCTGATGGTGTAAGCCAGACGCAGCCCGCGACCGATCTCCGGGGCAAAATCCTTGATGAAAGAGAGATGATTCCGGTAAAGCCGATCGCCAAGATTGAAACCATTGACTGAGATCACATGCGCCACATGCTGCTTGGCATAAGTGTATGAACCTGACAACCCGAAGGTCGCATACCCAGCCGTCCTCGTCTCGAGGGGGAAAACTCGGCCCTGATCCCGCGCCAGAATCAATTCCGGACTGATGCGAAAGCTCTTGAACACCGCTTCGAGACCTACTCTTCCCCGAAGCGGTGGAATTCGGGGAATCGGAGTTCCCGTTTCCTTCAGCTCCGCATTGACGTAATCAAGACCAGTCCGCAACCAGAGGCTTGAGTGCAACGCCACGTCAAACTTAGCTTCGATTCCAGTGTAGCGGCTCGTACCCTGCTCATAGACAGCCACCGGCAGCCCCTCTTCCTCATCGCCAGTCGGCGCGAGAAAGATGAAATCGCGGAGGTGGTAATAAAAGTAATTGACCTCTGAGTTGAAGCGACTCGACGAGTGACGCACCGCAAGGTCGATCCCATCTCCGGACTCACGCTTCAGATCGGAATCTCCAATCTCAAAGACCGCATTTCCGGGATGCGGGCCGTTGTTGTAGAGTTCCTCCAGCGATGGAGCGCGGAAGGAATGAGAATAGTTTGCGACGAACGCACCTCCTTCCCAGAGCGGTACTCGAAATCCGATCCCGCCCGAGAATCCCGTAAATGAACGATCGCGAAGCTCCGTCGGTTTATAAGAGTTGTACTCGACTCTGCCGCCAAGCTGAAGCACCGCCCGTTTGAAATCGAATTTCTGAAGACCGTAGACGGCGAAGTTGTTCTGTGTCGTCGGCGGCGCCAGCGCCTCCGCACCGACGGTCTTGAAGTCCCGATGGAATCCGGCGAAGCCAAAACTGCCGGAGTGTATGCCCTCTTTTTTCTGATCGAAGACCGTCCGATAGACCCACATTTTGTTTTTGAAGGTCGTCTGAACCTGATCATTCTCCGAGTTGATCTCCTCGTGCTGATAGTCGTTGTACTGGAGGGAGAGTTCGAGACCACTGATATACGAATCAAGCTCGCGCGCACCCCCGCGCAAGTGAACCCCATGGCGCCTCATCTTCAGATTGACAATCTCGTCCGGGTTCTCCGGATCGTAGGGAATGCCATAGCGTCGCCAATCGTAGCTATAGTCAGCGCTAAAAAACCCCTTCCCCGGAAAATAGCCAACGCCACCGGCGCCGTTGCCATTGCGCGCGAAGGAATTGGTGACGCGCCCTTGAGGAGTGTTGTAATCATTCGCCCGCTGGCCCCCTCCGTTACCCCACAATGACCACTGCTTCGTGCCAAACTCGATGCCTGCGCTACCCCCTGACTGGTAGTTGTTGGTACTGCCGAGAGTTGTTGCAAATCCGCGCAGTCCCTCGTGTGCTCCGGAATGCTCGCTGATCGCGTTGACCACTCCACCGATTCCGTTGCTGCCATAAAGAAGGGTCGCCGGCCCCTTGACGATCTCCACTCGATCAACGGTGAGCGGGTCAATCGGCTCGCCGTGATCGCCCGATTGCGAGCCAAGTGAGCCGATGCGCATTCCGTCCTGCAGCACCAGAACGCGATCGCCATCAAATCCGCGGATGACCGGTCGCGAGCTGCCGGGCCCAAAGCTCCGCTTTGACACTCCGAGTTCATGGTCGAGCAGTTCCCCCAGCGAGATCGCGTTCTTTTCCGAAATCTCGATCGCGTTGAGTGCTGCCACCGATTGAATCGAGTTGAACGAAGTCTCCGAACTGCCAGTTGCAGTGACCGTCACCTGATCACGCACCAGCCGCAGTCTGATCAGGAAGTCAAGTTGAGCAATCTGGCCTGCGATCACCTGCAGAGGCTGGACGACATCCGGGACCCGATCGAGATGAGTCGCGATATCGTAGTGTCCCGGTGGGACATCCTTGAACTCATAGACGCCGTCCTCGCCAGTCATTACCGTGCGCCGAGTTTGCAGGATCGTCACCTGGATATTGTGTAATGGCTTGCCCGTGTCCTCGAGTGTGATTACTCCACGGACGGTACCGCTTGATTGTCCAAAGGCAACGGATGTAAGAAGGCCTCCGATCAGAACCGTCAGCACGAACGCACGCATTTTCACTTCTCCCGGTTTCACACCTTATTTGTCGTCCAAACGAACCTGCCGGACGATCGAGGCTAGTGTGGAATCGGGAGGAGTACACCAGGAATTCAATGAATGGATGAAAATGCGCGGTGGATGGTCGCTCCTGACCGGCAGTGGTGCGACTCGTCAACCACCAAATCCGGCTATCGTATTAAGGACTTATAAGCGAAGGAGCTGATCCCGCAGGACTCGTGACTGCAGTCGACTGACATTGAGACGCTGCTGGTTGGAAAGCGTCACGACATAGGTTCCGCCGGGCATGGGGCTGATTCGAGAAATCATCTCAATGTTGGCCAGCGTGCCCCGCGCCAGACGCACAAAGATCGCCGGGTCCAACCGCGCTTCGAGATCCTTCAGCCGATAACTCAATGTGTGCTTCTCGTTTGCTCCGGTGGTCACGTGGAGCAGCTCACCCTCGGCGATGATCGAGGCGATCTCTCGTACCGGCAGAATGAATATCTCCTCTCGGCGACGGATCGGGAGTCGCTCGAGGTATGGCGACCGCGTAGCGGCTTCGTATTCGCGTGCCGCGCTTTGCAAACGAGTCGCCGCCGCGTCACGAGAGTCGGCCTCTTCCAGTCGCTCCTGCGCACGATTGATCGTCTCACGGAGTCGCCCCCGCTCGACGGGCTTCAAAAGATAATCAATCGCGTGAACCTCAAACGCGCTGACGGCATATTCGTCGTACGCCGTCACAAAGGCGACAAGCGGCATTCGGTCCTTCCGAATAACCCTGACTACTCCCAGGCCATCGAGTTCTGGCATCTGAAGATCAAGCAGGGCCAGGTCTGGTCGCTCACGCTCGATCAACTCGACTGCTTCGGGCCCCGTTACGGCTTCGCCGACCAGGTCAACATCATCGAGACCGCGCAGCAGGGCCACCAGATACGACCGGGCCGGCCGTTCATCATCTGCAATCACCACTCGCAGCTTTGTATTCGCCGGCATACCTTCTCCGCAGCTCAGGTCCCGGCTGCCCTTACACCGGATCGACGTTCGGCGCGAGCGTCGATTGGCATCGTCACTTGGACAACAGTCCCGCTGCCGATCTTGCTTGAGATGTCGAATGAGCCCGCGGGACCATAATATCCAGTCAGTCGCTGTTCGACATTGGACAAGCCGACGCCGCGCAGACGGCCCACAGCAAGCTCCCCTGGACTTGCTCCCGCGCCACTATCGACGATCGTAATGGTCAGGTAATCCTGATCTACAATTCGTGCCGTGATGCGGACTTCTCCTCCAAGTTTGCAGGGTGCGATCCCGTGCTTGATCGCGTTCTCGACGAGCGGCTGCAGGACAAGCGGCGGAATCCGAACCGAACGCAGCGCGTCTGGCACATCAAAGACGACCTGCAAACGCTCCTCGAATCGCGCCCTCTCGATCGCCAGATATGAATCGATGAGAGCCAACTCGTCACCGAGTGTGATGAACTCGCCCGTCGGTCTTCGCAAAACCCCGCGAAGAAGTTCAGTCAATCGCAACAGCGTCGCAAGCGCGCGATCCGGCGCCGTCTGAATCAAATGTCCGATCGTTGTCAGGGCGTTGAAAAGAAAGTGTGGATTGAGCTGTGCTCGCAGTGCTCGAAGCTCGGCTTCCGTCGCGAGTTGGCTTATCTGCCGTTCGCGAAGATCGCGGGCAAAGCGCTCGTTTGTCACTCTCAAACTGTCAAGACGACGCGCCGTCAGCACCCCGACCGCCTCAAGCATCGAAAAATCATCCGACAAAAGCCGCCTCCCACCGGCGAGCGGGCCAATGGCAATGCGGTAGCCGGGGGGCTCGGCAACCGGTATCTCGATCACCGCTGTCAGTGCATCCGAAACCGGGCCACCGCCCAACTCCCAACGAAGTTCTTGAGCAGTCAGAGCCCATTTTAGTCGTGCACACACTCCATCGAGAATCGCTTCGGGTGACTCACCAGAAGCCACGATACGCCCGATCTCCGCCCTCAGTTCAATGTAATCGGCGCGGCCAAGGACGATGGTATCGACAAACCATTCCACCGCGCGTTGCAACAGCGGGTAAAGAAGCGCCGTGCCAACCCAAAGGCCGATGAGCGCACTGATCGCGCGCAGGCCCATCTCTCGCCGAAGGATGCTCTCGCTGAGCATCGGCGCGGCAACGCTGACATAAAGTCCAAACGCCAGCGCGACAAGCACTACCAGCACCATCGCGCGCTTGAGAAAAATATCCGCCAGCGCAAAGCGATAGTCCTGATAGAGAATCGCCAGCGCCAGTGGCAGAGATGCGTGATGCCCGATCAGCTCGATCCACCAGGACTCCCCTTCCTGATGCTGGCTGAGATGAAGAGCGGAGACCGCAAAGACTGCCAGCGCGACCACCCACACGGCGCGTCCCCAGCCGGTTTGATTCCTCGTCTGGATGATCATTGCCACAATCAGAAACGAGAAGCCAAAGGTCAGGGCACGCAATGCACCCGCGGACGGGGCGACTCCATGAGTGAGGGCTGAATAAAAGTGCAGCAGGCTAGCGACACCGCTAAGCAAATACGCGGCAATCGCAATGAGCCACGTGGGGCGCCGACCGGCACCAACGCCTCTCGCCGAAACCGTCGAATCGACAACTACCGCAGGCAGGAAACCAAGGGCCGTGAAGGAAACAGCGGCGAGCCACGGAGATGTCTCGCCGAGGCTCAGATCCCGGACTCCGTAAATGATAAGCGCTCCGATATTCCAAGAAAGACCGAGAAGGGCGGTTGCCAATAGCGGTCGTTCGGCACGTGTTCGGCGGCCGTGATCCCTATGCCCTCCCAACGTTCGAAGCACCATCGCGAGAAGCATCGCGTAGAGAACTGCCCCGGTCAAAAAACCAAGGAAGTTAACCAGCACTGCGATCTCTTTAG
>JBDTUW010000171.1:0-7646 GCA_040007555.1 Acidobacteriota bacterium
TGGGGAAGCCGTACCCACGAGCAATTATCCTCTTCAATCCAAAATCTAAAATCTAAAATCCAAAATCTATTTGGGTGTTTTGGTTAGTTGATCGAGCAAGGACCGCGGGATTAGCAGGGACAGACTGACATCGTTCTCCACGGTGCCGATTTGTACCTGGTCAAGCAACTGTGCGATGCCCTTCATCAGCACGTCTTCACTTCCACCGAGCAGCGTCTTTCCCAGGGCCGCCAGACTCTTAAGACTGGTGCCCATTTGCGTCGCCTCGTCTTTTGATGTGGTGGCCAACCGCGCGTTGATCGACGCGCTCTGATCACTCGTCATATCGATCGTCCCAAAGATCACCTTCACGGCCGCTATTTGCTGGAAAAGTTCGCCTTGTCCGTCGAGCATTTGACGCAGGTCGGCGGGAAGAACCAGCGCAAATCTGACCAGGCCGGCGGAACTGTTTTGGCTGAGCGCGCCACGGATCGTCGCATTTGCAGCCGTTTTCTGCTGACCAGCCGTAACATTGGCGAGCACCGCCCGGACGCTCGCAAGATCGCCCGCCACAACGCGCTTTGAAGTTAGTGGAGCGAAGAAAAGCTCGTCCGACTTGGCTGGGGCGGTGTCGCGGGCTCCCTCTGCTGGCGCTGCTGGCGCGCCTGGCGCGGTGATGCGCTCAATGCGGTATATCGGTCGCGAGTCCGGGTCAATCGTCTGGAATTTCCAGTTTCTCGCGATTGCCACCTTCTCGACGCTTTTCGGATCGAGTTCGATACCCTCGGCAATAAGTGCGCCGCCTCGAATCGCGAGCCCGTTCATCTTGACTCCAACAACAGCGGAAGTGACTTTCGTCGGGTCAAGCCCTGCAAGGCCGGCAAACTGCTCAAAATCCGATGCAAGCGCGGCGATGCCACCGGACTCAATCGACTTCAGAAGTGGCAGTAACTCGCGTGCAGCGCGCGGCATGTCAATCACTCCCATGACGTCCGAGTCAGGGAGAAGTCCGAGCAGGTTCTCGACTGTTGAATTCGCCGATTGCGGTAAGGCAGAGGCGGTAGACGCCACCAGACTTGCTGTCAACATCAGGCTCAGGGCAGCGGATAAGGTGAGAAACTTTCGCATGGCTACTCCTTGCGCTATTCAGCGCCGATCCGAAACTCGCAAGACACGAGGCTCGCAGTGAAAAGACGTTAGTGATTATATCAGAAGGCGATGCTAGAATAGGGGGGATGGCCGGAGACAACGAGCACGTCGGCGCAGCGCGACAGGAACACCTTTGGATGGTCGCGCTGTACGAACGAGAGGAGCGCACAGGTGAGTTGCTGGACCGCTTGGGGGCGCTGGGCATTGACACCGGCGAAGCAACCATTGTTCGTGTCGAATTGAACGATGCTGCGTCAGCGGCTTCCGCGCTGTCTGCGAAGAGATCAGCGTCCCACGGCACATCCTCGGTTTCGCCGATCGCCCGGCACGCACTCACCGGCGCAATCATTGGTAGCTCGGTAGTTCTTTTGATCGGGTTGCTGCTCTACAGCGCTGGTCTGCTGAATCTTGGGTTTGTCGAAGGGATGTTTGCCCATGCTCTCGTTTCAGCAGTCGCCGGAGCTGTCCTGGGCGCGGCGATCGGAGCTGCGCTGGCACCGCTTGTTCATCGTTCCCCACCTCCCCCCGCTGTCCCGGATTGGGCTCGTCTGAACAGAGATGGCTTTCTCGTGGCGATCAAGATGCCACCTGGACTCGCCCAACAGGCCGAAGAGATCGCCCGCCGGCTTGGAGCGAAAGAGATTCTTCTCTAAAGAATCCGCTCAGATTCAAACAGGACCGTCTTGTGGATGTTTTTGATGTCATCATCGTTGGTGGTGGTCCCGCTGGTTCGGCCGTCGCAACACTTGTGACCTCGACGGGCAGGCGCGTCCTCGTGGTGGAGAAGAGCCGCTTTCCGCGCGAAAAACTATGCGGCGAGTTCATCAGCCCCGAGTGCGCGCCCATTCTTCAACGACTCGGAGTATTTGATCGGGTCGTGAAAGCGGGGGCCCGGCCGATTGGACGGATGGACCTCGTGGCGCCGGATGGGCGGAAGATTGAGGTTCCGGTCAGCTGGTTTACCGGGTCAGGCTCCGTGGCATTTGGGTTGAGTCGCGCCAGGCTGGATGCGATTCTGCTCGATCGAGCACGCGAAGCTGGCGCCATTGTCAACGAGGGTTTCCACGTTACCACGATCGACCGGCGTGAAGGGCGCTTCGAGGTCGAGGGGAGATTTGAGGGCGGCAGCAAGTCCCGCTATGCTGCCCGTTTGATCGTTGATGCTTCAGGCCGCGGAGAAATGTTTGCGCCTCGCGAGCGACGGTTATCGGAAACACTTCAAACGAGGGGCCATCGACTCTTTGCCTGCAAGATTCACCTCCGCGGCGCCGAGGGTCTGGATGGTTTCGGTGAGCTCTATTTCTTTCGGGGCGGCTATGGTGGCCTCTCCGAGGTGGAACCGGACGAGATTGGGCCACGCAGTAATTTGTGCTTCCTTACCACCGAGTCAACGCTCAACGCCGCGAAAGGTGACCGACAGCACCTCCTTGACCTGACGGTCCTGAGCAATCCCGCGGCTCGCGCGCGTTTGAGCAACGCAGTTCCGGTGGATGGCTGGCTGGGTGCCGGACCGATCGTGTATGGCCAACGTCCGCGCGTCCCGGGTGTCATTGCCGTCGGAGATGCGCGCGCATTTATTGATCCTTTTACCGGCAGTGGCATTCTGCTGGCGCTCTCCGGCGCAGAACTCGCTGCCAGGGCTATCAAGTCGGTGGACGAGGCTCGTGAAATTCCGGCGGATCTGGTGCCCGAGTTGGTGGAGAGTCGTTATCGCGAGCTCTATCGAGCTTCAATCGGACGGCGCTTTCGTGCGTCCGAGATGTTAAGGCGCCTGGCGTTTACGCCGTTCAGCCGGCGTCTTCTGGTGCCGCTGCTGGCAAGGAACCAGGGATTGACACGATTGCTTGCCCTGAGTACGAGACCGAAGCGAG
Organism: Acidobacteriota bacterium; assembly: GCA_040007555.1. GTDB lineage: Bacteria > Acidobacteriota > Blastocatellia > RBC074 > RBC074 > JANNRD01. Next base: position 3,000 of record JBDTUW010000171.1, read on the forward strand.
TCGAGGAGGTAACGCGTTCGCAGATTATCTGAGGTTAGGTGCAAGGCTCGATTCGACCCTGTTGATTTAGCCTCGAAAGTAGATTAGCATCCTGTCCGAATTCGAACTTGATCATGCCCGCTTGAGAAGCTCTTGTTTTTCTGACCCAGGCGCGCGATCTAGATGTGATGTAACCTCATCTGTGCGGATTATCGCGATTTGAGTTTGAGGTTCGGTGCAAAGAGAACTGCATCTGACTGGTCGGACTCATCTGGCAAACCTGGAATGACCGTTGACTGCCCACAATGTAAGTCGCCGCAGCCGCGCCCCGGAAGCAGATTCTGCAACCAGTGTGGCGCAGAACTGCGTCTGCCTGAGAACTCGGCCGAATCTCGGCGTGAGATACCGCAGACACTCCCGCCACATTCAACGGCCCCCAGAATCCCTCAGACGGTGATTCCAAACGGCGAGCTGGCAGAGACCACCTTCTCGACCGATGCCATGGAGCCGGCTGCGGACGTTCCTCTCGCCTCGGGCAAAGCGGTGGTGCGCATACTCATGCGTGATGGCGTTGTGGCGGAACGCGAACTCACCGAAGGTGAAACGACGATCGGTAAAGGTCCGACCAACGACATCATCCTCGCCGATCCTGCTGTCTCGACCTCACACGCGCAAATTCGGTACGAATCCGGGAGCTATGTCGTCACCGATCTCGGCAGCCGCAATGGAACGTCGGTCAATGACATGCGCCTCACCGAGCCGCGCAAGCTCGCGCAAGGTGACAGGATAAAAATGGGCCGGTGCACGCTGACTTTTCGGACCGGCCAGAACGCCTCGACAGTTGTGCTGGCCCACTCGCCTGTCGCATCCGCTCCCCAGGTAGAGAAGCTTCCGAGCGTGACCGAAGACGATCTGGCGAAGGCAGTGATCGCAGCTGGTCTGGTCCGGGGAGAAGAAATGCCGAGCCTTCGCGGTGACAAGGCGAAGGGGCGGAGGTTGTTTCGCGTGCTGATCGAGGATCGGAACATCAGCGACGTGAAGCTGCGAGACCTCATGAGCAGCCAATTTGGGATCCCGGTGACGGACCTCAATGGCCAGGTCGCCGATCAAGGGGTCGTTTCCGCTCTCACGGCGCGGTTTCTTCGCGAGCATCTTATTTTTCCAACCGCGGGCGCGCCCGACCGGCTCGTCCTGATCGCTGCCGATCCAACGGATGGTGCTCGACTGGAGCGCGTCAAGACTATTGCACGCCGCCCCGTTGAGGTTCGCCTTGCGGCCGCAACGCAGATCGCGGCGCAGCTCGATCAGCTTTTTGCTCCTCGGCTGATTGGCGTCATGCCGTCGGGCGAGAAGATCGAAGCATTGCTGACCGAGCCTGAGATGGAGATCGGAAAGGCACCACATAACCACATCATCCTGACACACCCGACTGTCAGCAACACGCATGCAGTGGTTCTGGCGCGCAATGGTGGACACAGCATCGTCGATCTCGGAAGCAGTAATGGAACTTTTGTCAATGGGATTCGACTTGGAGATCAGGCGCATACGCTGCAACACGGGGATAAGGTTCAGGTCGCCGAAGTTGTCCTGACATTTCGCAATCCCGCGGAGACCACTGAAAGCAAGACTGCGAGGCTTTCGCCGGAGATCCTTGAAGAAATCCGCCGCAAAGCTGGTCTTGGCTTGCCGATCGCTGCCGCCGCAGTAGCCGGCGCTGGAATCGGAGCGCTAGCCGTCGATTCACTGGGCGATGACCCGGATCGGGCAGACAAAAAGAAAAAGAAGAAGAAAGATGACGACCGCCTGAAGGCGGCCCTGGTCAATTCGATGAGCCGCCTCGTGGCGACGGTTGTCGGCTCCATCCTGACAGTTGTCGGGACGATATATCTTCTCAGGAGTCCGTCATTCAACGGCTCGAATACCGGCGCCGGTGGAGGTGGCACGATCTCGAAAAAAGCGAGACTTTCGGTACCGTCAGCTTTCAGCCCGTTTGTAGGAGGTACCTTCGAGGCTTCGGGAGTAAGCTGGGTTGAGGACACCAACACGGTATTGATCGTCGATGATGGGCGACCAAATGAGGTCCTGCTCATGACCATCGATCAAAATGGCAAACAGGTTGGCCCCCTCACTCCGATTTCGCACTCGGGTGAGATTATCGATCCTGAAGCAGTGACGAATGACGGCAGCTGGTTCTATGTCATCAGCTCCCAGGGCGATCCGAAGAATGGGCCAAAGAACTCACTCATGCGGTTTGCTTATGACCGTCAGAGTCGCAGTTTTCGCGGTGATCCGGAAGTGATCCCTGATCTGCGTGCGTTTCTGCTCTCGCAAGTGGCTGAGTTGCGGGCCGAAGGTTCAAAGCCGGGTACCAAGGGTGGACTGAACATTGAAGGTCTGGCATGGGATCCAGTCAACAGCCGCCTGCTACTCGGCCTTCGGTCTCCTTTGATTAACGGTCACGCCGTGGTTGTGCCGCTCAAGTTCAAGGACCGGCTCGGGCCTTTCGCGACGTCGAACCTGCAATTGTCGACTCCCAAATTGATACAGCTCGATCTGGGAGGGCAGGGAATTCGTGATATCGACTACAGTAATGCCTTGAGATCATTCCTCATTATCTCGGGCGCGACTGAGTTGAGTGAAAGGACGGACTTTGGTTTGTGGGATTGGGGCGGTGACCCCGATCAAACGAGAGTCGACTCGCGTCCACGCGCTGAGAAGACGATCGATGAACAGTTGAAACCCGAAGGTGTCACAAACGTGACGGTCAATGGCAAAAGTTTCATTCTTGTCGTCTGCGATGCAAGCGGTTACCTCAAGTTCGATTATGTTGACGGGCGCTAGGACGGCGGGGCCAACGGTACTTCAAAAGGGGGTTTGTATGTCGAGACGAAACTATCGATTTGCCTTCGTGCTGGTGTCCCTGCTGCTTTGCGGCGGGCTTACTCTATCTTCCGCGGCTAGCACCGTGGGGCCACAGAAGGAAACTAAGGAAGCCAAGGAACTGAGGAAGGCGGAAGAGAAGAAGCTTAAGGAAGAGGCAAAGGGCCGCAAGGTTAAGGGAGAAAAGGCAAGGGTCGGCGAGGTTACGGAAGAAGAAACAAAGGCCGGCAGGGTTAAGGAAGAAGAGGCAAGGGCCGTCAGGGTCAAGGAAGAAGAGGCAAAGGTCGGCAGGGTTAAGGAAGCAGAGACAAGGGCCGGCAAGAAAGTGAAGAAAGGCAGGAGGACCGCAGCTGGACTATCTAATGCTCCAACGACAACCGGTGCGCCAGCGATCTGGGCCGACCGTGGTGATATCTCCAGCCTCGACCTGGTCCTGGGAATCGGGAGCGAAGAGGGGAAGCCGAAGCCACCCTTTACCTTTGATAAGGAAGACATCACCGGGACGAATCCAAAGATCAAGGTGATCGACGCGAACGGCGTCAAATGGAATATCAAGTTTGATGAGGAAGTGCACGCCGAAGTCGCTGCGAGTCGGATTGTCTGGGCCGTCGGCTATATGGTCGAGGAGAGCTACTTTGTACCGTCGGGACATGTCGCGGGAGTGACGGGGCTCGGTCGTGCGAGGAAGTTTGTGAACGCTAATGGGTCGTTCTCAAACGGGATGTTTGAAAAGCGACCGGACAACATTGCACGCCGCCGCACCTTCTGGACCTGGGAATCAAATCCATTCAATCGAACAAAGGAACTGTCAGGTCTGGCGATCCTTAACGCGCTCGTCAACAACTGGGACGCGAAGGCGACAAATAACAATGTCCTGGCCATGTTTGACGAGGACGGTACGACCGTCAAGGAGTGGTATCTGGTTGCAGACTGGGGAGCCGCATTTGGGAAAATGGGCGGCTTCATGTCACACAGCAAGTGGGACCTCGACGCCTATAGTAAGCAACCCTTTCTCGATGGTGCTGCGGGCAACCAGCTGAGACTGCATTACAGCGGCAAGATGGGCAGTGGTCTGAAGGTCGTGCCGATTGAGCATGCGCGCTGGTTTGCGGGCCTGATCGGTAAGTTGACGGATGATCAGCTGCGGGATGCGTTTAAGGCTGCTGGCGCGACGCCCGCCGAAATAGATGGTTTTTCCCAACGCATGCGCGTGAAGATTAACGAGCTCAAGGCCGCGGTTGGCGGTTAGGAATGCTTTGCGGCATCGATCTCCTGTGCCGGGTTGCGATTCCAGCAACAATACTTGCGGAGAGAGGGCGACGCTGCCTCGAATAGGGCGGTGTCGCCTTTCCTCATTCATCGGTCCATACTTCCGATCCACTCGCACCGGGATCGCCCCCCTTGCTTTGAAGCAGGCCGGCGGCGGATAGCGAACGAAATTGCATGACGAGTCTCATTGTCCAGCCTCGAGATGGCATCACGCCGCTGCTTGACGCGATCCGCGGAGCAAAGCGGAGCATCGAGCTGACTATCTATCGCGCCGATCGGCTCGAGATCGAGCAGAGCCTGGTCGAGGCTGCTGACCGCGGTGTGCGCGTTCATGTCCTGACGACGGCCACCAATCGCGATGACGCGAAGAATCTTCGTAAGCTTGAAACGAGACTCCGCGCGACCAGGGTTTCGGTGTCTCAGACGGCCGAAGACCTGGTCCGTTATCACAACAAGATGATGATTGTAGATCGCCAGGTGCTCTACCTTCTGACCTTCAATTTCAGTTTTGTCGACATT
>JBDTUW010000172.1:0-7637 GCA_040007555.1 Acidobacteriota bacterium
ATCCAGGGCAGCTCGATGGATCGTCGCTTCTTCCATCGGCTCGGCGCGTCACTCCTTGACCGAACGATCTGTGCGAGTGCTGGGGCAGCCGGATACAAGGCGACGGTTGGCGGGTCCGTCGGAACGGACCCTGAACGGTTTGACGAGGCGCGACTGATCCTTATCTGGGGCTCGAACCCGATTACGTCAAATGTACATCTGTGGCCGAAGATCGTAGAGGCGCGACGTCGCGGCGCCAGGATCGTTGCGATCGATCCCTATCGCAGCCTGTCGGCAGAGAAATGCGATGATCACCTCGCCCTCCTTCCGGGGACCGACGCGGCTTTAGCTCTTGGGATGATGCACATTCTGGTGAAAGAGGGACTGATCGATGAGGATTATGTCGCGAAACACACCATCGGCTATCCGCAGCTGGTCGATCGCGTGTTGGAGTATCCGCCAGAGCGAGTCGCGAAGACTACCGGCCTGCGTGTTGATCAAATTGTGACGCTGGCAAGGGAGTATGGAACTACACGTCCGGCCGTGATCAGGCTCAACTACGGTATGCAGCGTCACGCTGGTGGTGGCATGGCTGTGCGGACAGTCGCGTGTCTGCCGGCACTGGTGGGAGCGTGGAGAGACGCGGCGGGTGGAGCAGTGCTTTCTACTTCCGGTTCATTTGGTATCAACGTCTCTGGCCTCGAGCGACCTGACCTGATCTGGAATAACCCGCGCATGATAAACATGTCGGCGATTGGAGACGCATTGTTGGAGGAGCGTAATCCGCCTATCCGCGGGTTGTATGTGTACAACTCAAATCCCGTCGCTGTTGCACCGGACTCACGACGAGTCATTGACGGATTTTCGCGTTCTGACCTGTTCACGGTCGTCCACGAGATATTTCAAACGGATACGGCGGATTACGCAGATATTCTCCTTCCGGCCACGACACAGCTCGAGCAATTCGACCTGCATAAGGCTTATGGACATCTGTACCTGTTGGTGAACAACCCAGCGATTGAAGCGCTCGGCGAAGCAAAACCGAACAGTGAGGTCTTCCGGCTGCTGGCGGAGCGGCTGGGATTCTCAGAGGAATGCTTCAAGGAGAGCGATGAGGACATGGCGCGGCAGGCGCTTGCAAGCAACCATCCGTGGATGCCCGCTATAGAACTTGAAGAGCTGAAGGACCGCGGCTGGGCGCGACTCAATGTTCCCGAGAGGTTTGCGCCATTTGCCGAAGGCAATTTCCTAACCGGGTCTGGGAAGTGTGAGTTCTACAGTGAATCCCTCGCGCAACAGGGCATCGACCCGCTTCCCACCTACATCCCACCGCGGGAATCGCTTGCGACCTCACCTCAGCTCGCGGCGAGATACCCGTTGGCGCTGCTCACGCCTCCGGCACACAACTTTCTGAACTCGAGCTTTGCCAACCTGCCTTCATTTATTCACGCTGAGAAGGAGCCGACACTCGATATGCATCCCGAGGATGCCTTGTCGCGAGGTCTGGTTGAAGGAGACAAGGTACGCATTTTCAACGATCGTGGCTCATTCCAGGCGAAGCTGCGAGTTTCTGAAAAGGCGAGAACTGGCGTTGTCGTTGCGCTCTCAATCTGGTGGAAGAAGCTTTCGCCCGATGGGAGGAACGCCAATGAGGTGACCTCGCAGGCCCTGACCGATCTTGGCCGGGCAGCCACCTTTTACGATGTCCTGGTCGAAGTGCAGTCCGCCGGCTGAACTTGAGTTGCGGTTCGATGGGAAGCTGGGCCGTCCTTAGGAACGGCTTTCGGTCCGATCCTCGACCGGCACCGCTCTCTTCTCTGGCTGCACGAGGTTGTTGAGCACACCATTAATTACGCCTCCGAGGAGGATGGTGGCGCTGGTCAGATACAACCAAAGCATGAGCACCATAAAGCTACCCAGCGCGCCGTACGCCACATTGAAGTTCGAGTAACGCGTCAAATAAAGGCGCAAGGCGATCGAGATCATCAGCCATAGGACAACTGCTACTGCGGCCCCCATTGTCACCCATCTCCATCGCTGCCGGATATTTGGGGCAAAGTAGTAGATCAGATCGAGACCAAAAAGCACGAATCCAGCCGCGATTGGCCACTGAGCCATATGCCAGAACAGCAGAAATGCGGGCCCGTAGTCGTTAATCCTGGCAATCTGATTGGTGATGGCCCCGCCGAAAAAGACGATGGCCAGCGCGAGAATGACAAAGCTTGCGAGCCCAAGAGTCAGTAGGATCGCCAGCAGACGTTCGCGCCACCATCCACGCGAGGAGCGAGCCTGGTAGGCTGCGTTGAGAGAAGCAACAATCGCTTCCATGCCGGATGATGCAGCCCAGATCGTGGCGAGAAGACTGATGCTCAGAAGACCACCCGCGCGGCCCGCTCCCGTTTGCTCCAGGGCGCCACGGATTATTCCAAACGCCTGTGGGGGAAGTACCCCTTCGATATAGGTGAGCAGCTCATCGAAGAGTCTGGGCATTGGAAGGGCAGAAACCAGCACTGCTACAAAGATCAGCGTCGGGAACAGCGCGAATAGAAGATAGTACGCGAGCTGCGCGGCACGTCCGAGCACGTCGCACGTCTGCGCCTTCTCGAGGATTAATTGAACGATGCGACCGGTCGATTCTCCCTGATTGCCGGTGACAATCTTGATTTCCTCGGGTAACACCGCATCTCGCATAAACTTTACCTGATCTGGACGGTGACAGGATTAGCGTTGATTCCATTGACCGAGAGAGCGACGCCGACACGCCGCACCTGCCCACCTGCCAAAGTTGCCGGAAGCACGATATTGAGCTGATCCAGCCCCACAAACTGACCGTGCGCACCGGCGAATAGAACCTCTGCCGCGACGCCGCCGATGGTCGCGTTGACTGACTCCGCGACACCGTTCTCGTCCCCGGGGTTTGAGGCGGTGGCATGTCTGAAGCCAGTTCCGAAAAGGACGAGAACATTGGGACGCCCATCGAGTGTGACATCGAAGGGTGAATTCTGATAGGAACTGCCGTCAGGGGTCGCGATTGCCGCTGCGTCACCCGTTCCGTCCTGATTGAGTGTAAAGAGTGCCGGTGCTGACGGTGCGATCATAGCTCGGAAGAACGAGTAAGTCCCCGTGGCCGACTTGATAATAATTGTCGCCGGTCCCGACTGCAGACCTGAAGGGAGGACAAAATTGATCTGTTGTGGGGAGACAAACAATAGCGGAGAAGGTACACCATTCACGGAAACAGACGTCCCGGCAAGGTCCATCGGCAACGGGATGGCCTGTGCGACCTCTGTTCTCACCGCGAGGCCGGTTCCGAATGCTGCAACGAGTGAGTCTGAAGCGAGCGCACCTGCCTTGAAGTCGGCGGCGTTGACTGCGGAAAAAGGCGCTGCATCAACGATAGTCAGGAGAGTCTGCCTGCGGTCTGACTGCTGCCCATCGCTGGCGATGAAATCTACCAGAAATGTCTTTCCTCGGCTGGCCTCGGCCGGTACCCAGAGCAGTTGGCCGCGAACGCTGTTGTTGCCGGTTGCTGAAGTAGAGAATGTTGCGCCCTCTGGAAGGCCGCTCGCCGTGATTCCCATCGGACTTGGGGACCCAAGGTCGGTCGCCGTTACAGAAACCGTCAATTCTTCTCCGACTATTCCCACAATGGCCTCTGGTGCGGCGAGGATCGGCGTGCTGTTGGACGCGACGGTTGCGATGCTGTCGGACCGGATGCGCTCATTGGTGGCCACCGGCGTGCTGGTAGTCGTTCCTCCAAGCGTGTAAAAGAACTCTCCCAGTACTGCGCTTGCAAGGGATGTTCGAGGTGCGCTCATGCTGTACGAATTGTCGAGAACGATCCAACGGTTCGCATTGACATCATAGGCCTCTGCACCGAGGAGCGCGTTGTTCGACGGGTTGATGCCGCCAACAAGGAACCATAGCGGATTCCCAGCCGCGTCCTGCGTCACAAAACCGCCCGCTCCAGATCGAGGCGTGTTGAGGCTTGCGATTGGAGACCACTGCTTCGTACCCGGGTCGAATACCTCGCAGCGCGTCAGACCTCCCAATGCGCCCACGCCACCGGCAACATATAGCTTGCCCTGGATGATTGCCGATTTATGTGAATACCGGGCGGTCGTCATCGCTGGTAATTCGGTCCAGGAGTCACTCGCCGCCGTGTAGGACCGGGCAGTTGCGACGGCTCCGCTGACACCATTATTTCCACCCGTCAAATGAAACGCGCCTGCAGCGGCGTCAGTGGCCAGTGAATATAGATATACGGGAACCGGAGAGGCTGCTCGCGGCAGCCAGGCGTTTGCGGCAATGTCATAGGCATTGTGGAGCGAAGACAATGCCGCAGCAGTAAAGCCGCCGGGGATGAATACTTTCCCGTTGAGATTCGCCGCATCGCCGCCATTGAGTCCCACCGGCATGACCGTCAGGGTTGCGCCCGCCCAGGTGTTGGATGCGGGATCGTAACGAATCACCGCATTGGATGTCGCTGCGTCAGTGGTCCCGGTGCGTCCCCCAAAGAGATACAGCGAGTTGCCGTCGGCGGCGCTCTGTGCACGGGATACGCCCACCGCAAACGCTCTGACTCGCTCCCACCGTTGCGCGATAGAAAATTGTTCCGGTGAGACGGCCTCGGTCTGAGCACCCTCGTCATCCGTGGCGACAACGTAGACTCGAGCCTGTGTCCCAACCGCCTGACTCAGAGGCACCTGCCAATTGAAGGATTGCACGCCGCCACCCAGGTCGGATGCGACTTCGGTTTGCAATTGGGTTTGACCCACAAGATATCGCAGGAAAACCCGGTGCTTTACCACTGATCGATTGTCTGATGAGTGCCACCTGATACTGAGCGTGCTGCCGGCGAAAACCGTCCCCCCTAATAGAGGGTCCTCGACCTGTACCTGTGGCGGTGTTGGCGGGGTGTACGTAAATCCGTTATCGCGAGTGAATAGCTGTGTACCGTTGCGTGCCTGAACACCAACGGGTCCCGTACCCGGCCGCGCCGGCGTGACGGATCGGATGGTAAAGTCATCAACAAATGTCGACTGAGAAGTCACCCCCCCGAAGCTGATGACGGTTTCTGGCGTAAAGCCGCTGCCGAAAACGGTAACCGGGGTCCCGCCCGCGTTTGAGCCGCTCCCGGGGTATATCTGACTAAGCGAGGGAGCGGGTGCCGCGGAGCCAGGAACGAAATACCGAAAAGCCGCAGCGCGGGCAGAATCACCTCGCCTGGTTGAAATTCGCACGATGACCGAGCCGGCAGCGTGTGCCGGTGTCCTCGCCATCATTACGCTGTCGCCCAGTACCTGAATGTCGGTCGCCGGAACGCCGTCGAAGGACACTCGGGTATCGGCTGACTCGGTAAAGTTCAGACCGGTGATCCTGACGAGCGTTCCTCCGGCTGGAAGCCCGGAAGCGGGAACGATCGACTCGATGACGGGCGCTTTGTTGACTGTTGAGGCGATCGCGGCCGTGTCCGCGGAACGAGCAATAATCGATATATCGTCCACTGCCCAGAAGTTGGATGTGATGGGAGCGGCGTTTTGAAGCACAAAACGCACGCGGGCGCGAGCCTTCCGCTCGAGTCCGGGGAGTCGAACGGTTGCCTGTGCGAAGACAGGGAGCAGGCCAGTGTAGGCTTTGACTCGCGACCAGGTCACTCCGTCGTCGGCAGAATACTCGATCACGCCGTAATTAAAGCCCCCAAACAGGTCGAAAGTCTGAGCAAAATTGATCGTCACATCGGTGAACAGTGAAAGATCCAGGAGCGGGGATGTGAGCGAGATTGACGGAAGGTACGCGTCATTTCCCGCACTTCTCACTAACCATGACCGCGAAGGCGAGGAGGAGAGGATCGACGTCACTGTCCACGTGCCTGACGGTATCCAGCCGAGATTGCCCGTCTCGACATTGTCCGAGAGTACAGCGCTCTCCCTGGCAATCCCCGCCGTCGCGATAACATCTACTGCGCTGCCATTCGCCGTGGACGCATCATGGTAGGTGATTCGAACTTCATCGCCTGACTCTGGCGATCCCTGAAGAATTCCATCTCCGGGATTTGCCTTGCCCCGGCTGGTCGGAATAGTCGCCGAGAACCCGCCCGGAATGCTGCTCTGCGGGCTCAGGGCGACTGACAGAGTGTCGCCAGTCACACTGCTGCGAACCTGCACTATCTGCGAGGGCGTTGCATTGCGATCTCCGAGAGTTACCGTGATCACTTCTCCTGGCAGATAGTTTCTTCGGTCAAGCGTCAGACTGCCGTTGTCGCTGCAGTACGGTGCTTCGGCAAACGACTCAACAGGGCTCGCATCGTTCGCATCAGTCGAAGTTGCAAAAAAACCGGCACCGCGTTTTGCGAAGGCCTTGGTGATAAGACAGAGATTGGCCCCACCGTTGTTGACACGGTCGGCCAGCATGATCGCGTCGCGGGCATCGAGCATTGTCGGTTGTGGCGGAGTTAGCTTGAGACCATCTACGACAAGTTGAATACTCTGACGCTGCCCTTCCACGAAGCCGTATCGGTCGAGGAGAAGTCTTCGCATCTCCCATAGCATCGCACACCAAATCTCACCAACAGCGTGAACCTCCGTATTCTCGGCGATATCTGACAGCGTCAAGGGGTTGAGCCCGAGCGAGGTGCTGTAAGGAAAACGTCGAATACCTCGCGAATAGCGATTGGTCACATACTGTCCGACGCCGTAGGCCCCGTCCGGGTCTTCATTGGCGCTTCTCAGCAGTACGAGCCCCAAATAATCTGACCATCCTTCACCCATGCCTCGCGCCTGCATTCCGGACAGACCCGTCGCGTTTCCAACGAGGCGATTACTCAGGCCGTGGGTCAATTCGTGGATGATGACGCCCTGATCGAAATCCCCATCGCGATTTGGATTGAACGCTGTCCAGAGGTACATCTGCACTCGACCCGGACTCCCATCGGGCGGTGTCGAGAAATTGGCGTTATTGACACCGCTACCATCCTGGACATCCGCTTGAACGGCATCGCCATTGACTCCACCGAGACCGAACGCGTTCGTTTGAAAATTACCCGCTGCCTCATTAAAGCCAAATGAATAAAGAATATCGTGGTATCGATTGACCCAGTAGAAGAGATTGACCTGGGCGGCGAGCGCCGTCGGCTCCGTCACTGGAGAGGCCGAGAGGTCGGCGAGAAAGGAGAAGTTGCCCGTCGGGACGTCGAGGCGCGGAAGGTCCGGCTGGTTCTGAGTGAAATCGCGGTCAAGGTGCGTATCCGTATTGTTGCTGACGAGGCCTGTCGCCGGCAGGCCAGCCCACCAGTCGTAGTGCGGATCGCTCAGCGGAAAAATGCTCGAGTCATTAAACGGCTCTGCTCGAAACGGAACGTCCTGCTGCGCTACCGCTGGGGGACTGTCCACACCCGTATAAGGATTGTGTGGGCGCGGGCTCTCCGTCGTATATACCAGCCCGTGTGGGTGCAGTGGGTTCTCGTCGTAGCAGGTCATGTTGTACCGGTACAGCAGCACTCCATTGACAGCATCGATCACGATCACGTACGCGTCAGCAGATTCCTTGAGCCAGAGAGAAAACTCCCAGGCCAGTCTTGGTTCGGTTACCGTGACGGGAAAGTAGACCAGTCGCGCATTGACATCACTGGCGAACCCGGCCTGACGCGACAATCGTTG
>JBDTUW010000173.1:0-7634 GCA_040007555.1 Acidobacteriota bacterium
CTCATTCGCGCTCAATCCGGGCTCCGTTTATCCATTCCAGGATCGTCCGATAGCTGGGATCGTCAGTGCCTACCCATCGCTGTCCGCCTCCGTGCGAAAGTTTCTTCGCGCCGACGACGCCCTCCTGATCAGGATTGCTGATGGGCTTGCGCAAAATAAAACTGGACTCCGGTGTCGACAGATCCACAACCTTGAGAGCGGAAGTGTAGTTCTCGCGTAGGCGTTCTTCCGTGTAACCCCCGGGACCGGGCTCTTGAAGACGAAAGATCGCGTGTGTCGAATGACAGTTGACGCAGGCATTGCCATCTGCGCCTTTGCGTTCGAGAATCGGCATGACCCGTCTGACGAAGAACTGGTAGTCGAGAACACGTCCTGCGTCTCGCCCATCGATTGCCACTTTCGCCGCGTCTGCGCCCTGATAGAGCGCGATCGCCTGTCCCTGAATACGCTCGTTTGCGTCCTTCATAAGCAAGGCAACTGCCGCTCGAACCGCGGGATTGGACTGCAGCACGTTTACACGTCGAACCAAACCGAGCGCCGATAGCCGGACCTGCTCGTCTCGGTCGCGGAGCGATTCGACTATCAGGTTAAGGAGTCGCAGATCATCTTCAACCCGGTACTCGACTGTGATCAGACTGAGAATCATCCGCCGTCGCGCCGGGTCTGCACTCTGAAAGAGCGTGTCAAGCGCCGCGGCGATCGGCCGCAGGCTGCGGAGTTCGGCCCGCTTCAGAACCAACTGCACACCCGCACGCTGCAACTCCAGCTCGGAAGAGGAAAGCGCCGCGGCTACCCTCTCTTGAAGGGTCGGGTCTCGCACCAGCTCGGGAAAGCCTCCGAGCGCGCGCAAAGCCGCTGGTGCGACCCGGCTGTCCGCCGTGGTCACGAGTGCTTTGATTCCAGCGGCGAAGCCCGCACGCGCGGCAGATTCAGCATCAAGGACACCGACGCGATCAAGCGCGGCGATCTTTGCCTCGTCGCGATCGCTCGTCAGCAGCTTTCGCAAAGTGGCAATCGCACGACCTCTGTTGCTCTGCTCGACTTTCAGCGGCAGCGTCCGGTAGAACTCTTCCGATACATCGCGCACCGCCGCGTCAGTATCGGCCAATCGTTCCATCACGAGCAGCGGCAGTTTGAGAAGTTGAGTTTCCCGAAGTGTGTAAGCCGCTATTATCGCCTGTTTCCGCCTTTCGGCCTTTGGCGATCGAAGCATGCCGACCAGGGCGCCTTCAAGCGCAGTTGCGCCCTCCTGGTAGAAGCGCACTGTCTCCGTATCATTTCCAATGCGCGTATATCGACCTGCGTTTGCGGAATCTCCTGTCCTCAGGTGAAACTCGGTCAGCCCTTCCAGAAGCCCTTCGCGCTGGAGTTCATTTCCTGCGATGAGGCCCCGTGCAATTCGCTCCGCCATCCTTTGACTCGCGTCGCGGTGTCCTCTGATGGCCCGCTCACGATCCCCCGGCTCGGCGATCAGCGCGATCCAGTTATCATAAAGATATCGGACGTTCTCGTCTGCGATGCTGTAGAAGCCTTCGAGGAGGTTGCGTCGCATCCAGGGATGTTCCCGCACGGCCATGCGCGCGACAAACGTGTCGGCAATCCGATCTCTCAGTGTCACGTCCCGGGTCCAGTAGAACCACTGGCTCAATGCCTTAGTGGCCTGCATCCGGACAGTTATCAACGGATCAGTTTCGAGCAGGATCAAGCGTTCCGCGAGCTCCCGTCGTTGAGTGAGTGCAGAGAAATGCTGCGAAAAGATGCGGGTCGCACCCCAGCGCGCTCGTCCGCGCGTGCTTTTCATAGCACGCGAGATCTCGTCGAAACCAGCTTGATTGCGCTCCGCGATTTGACGTATCGCCCTCGCCGCGGCAATTTGCACGGATTTCTGCGGGTCATCAAGCGCCGTGACCAGTGGTCCCAGGGATTCAACTCCGCCAGTCCGGCCAAGAGCTACCGCCGCTGACAATCGGACCAGGGCCTCGGCGCTACCCAGAGCTCCTCTCAATTCGCCGATGATTGATTGTCCTGGGTTCTCCCAGATACCGTCTGTTTTCTCAAGTGAGACGCGCGGGTCGTTGTCCGCGATCGTTTTAGGAAACGGACCCGCATTCCAGCCGTGAGCAGCGACTGGTCCCTTGTAAAACTCCGAAAGTGCCATGACAGCGAACTGAGTTTCTCGAAAGGGAGTGCGGAAGTTCTCATATGATTGTCGCGGATCGAACCATCCGCCAAACTCCTGCTGGCGCGTGAGCAGGAATTTAAGCCCCTTTAATATCCGTGGATCATTCCTGGAATATCCCGCTAGAGCCAGAGCGTAGAGCGACTGCCCAGTCTGAAACTCAACCGCAGGGCTGTCTGACTCGAAGAGCATCGACCACTGACCATCGGCGCGTTGAAGAGAAAGCAATCTTTCAGAATTGCGGCGGATCTTATCCGCGTAGGCGACGCGGTCGATCGTTGCCAACGCAATCGTCTGATAGCACAAATCGATGACATTCTTGTGCTGATCCTCTTCGAGCAATCCGCGGACCTGGTCGCGATATTGGCGCGATTCCTCATCGCCAGTCTGCCGGTACAGCTCATCAAAGACGCGCCAGCTGTAAAAAGCGACCTCATAAGTGCTCACGAGGGGCGTATTGCCGTTGCTTTCATCCTTTGGCAGCGTCATGCGTCCCTTGTAGTAAATCTTCAGGTAGCCGCCGACGCCTTTGAGAACTGCGACGCGCCGCTCGCCACTGACTTCGGTCTCGTAAAGATTGAGCAACGCGGCAAGGCGGCTTGAGACATTGGCGGCGGCGCTGATGACACGCGACCAGCTGGCGTCCGGATGCCCGTAAAACGGCCGCGGATTGTTGTAAAGGCGCTCTGTCAGAAATTGAAGTTGCGGACGCTTCTCGATTGGATAGCCGTTCTGTTTCGCTATCAAGGCACCTCGCGTGGTGAAGTGAGTCGCGTGACAGGCGATGCACGTACTTGTCTCCGCGTGAATATTCGAGACGCGATTGACGATCCCACCGTGCCGCGGCGTGTTCGCGTGCCAGCTGTCACCGGCGCTCAAAAGATAGTCGACACCGGCGCGCACCGCCCGTCCTGGATCAGAATAAGGAGGCGGCTCATAAATCGAAGTTCGCAGTTGATAGAAAGGATGATTGGCATCGACTCTGATGTAGTAGGTTCCGCGCGACACGGTCCGCGTGGTGAACTTGTTGCCGGGGAGAGCCTGAACTTCGTGCGGTGGACTGACTGGATCGGAGCCACGTTCATAAAGTTTGGCTTCCCCATCTTCAATTTTGTAGACGGAGACATCGACAGGAATATTGTCACGCTCAGGCAACTCCACTTCAAAGAAGACCAGGCTGGATTTTTCGCTGTCGTAATTGAACGTGAACCAGTCGATGCCTCCTTCAGGCAGCCTGTCGTGAGTAGGTCCTTGTGCTGTGCTGGTTTTTTGTTGATATGGAGCACGACCGCGAGCTTCGTCTTCCTGACCGAGAGGGAGGATGTAGGGTTTGTCATCGGCGCCCGCCCACACGGTCTGGCCGAGTGCGATCTGGTTGGCTTCACGCCAGGAGTCATTCGGTTCGGCTTCAATGGTGGTGGTGGCGGACGTAGAGCCTGGCCATTCAAGAACGGTGATGCGGTACTCAATTGGAGCAAGGGCAAGGGCGATACCCGAGACGGTGATGGTCGCACCAGCCGTGCGAGGTCGGAAAAGTGTATACAGATCCGGATCGCCGACGTGGATAGTTTTGGTGACTATGGATCGCGAGCGATCTCGAATGGTGACGGCGATGCGGTCCTGCGAGCGCAGGTTCTCGGGCGCGGGGATAGAGAATGCGAAAGAGTAGACCTTCTCGGGGTCGAGGGCTTCCAACTGGTGGGCACGGCTGGCGCGTGGGGCAAGCTGGACGCGTGTTTCGAGAATCCTGCGGAAGTTGTCGGGCGTTGGAGTTGGGGCGCTGGTTAGCGCACTGTCTGGTTGGACGGAGACGATGGTGACGATGATCGAGCAGGCCACGAGGCAGCAGAGTTGTATCCGTCGTTTGTTCAAGCCGGGTTCCTTGCTAGTGGGAGTGCAGGGTCAAGTAAAGTTTCGCCGCTAGGGAGGCGCTCGTCAATGGCGGAAGGGGATGATGGGGTGGTTGAGGGGCGATAAGACGGGAAAGGATAGAGGGATAACGGGGACAGCGGAGATTGCCGGGGTTGCAAGGACTACAAGGACTGCAAGGATTGTATGTTGCACGGGGACTTCTTTACCGATGCTTGTCTCGCTGGTTAATGCGCGCACGAGTCATGCGTTCTCGAAGACCGCCTTCCCGCAGAAAGGCCTCTTCCAGAGAGCGAATCTGTCGATCGAGCAAATAGCTCGCGACTCGGATCAGTCCGATGATGACATTGGCAGCCACCGCGGCATCGGCGTGCTCGATTCCCTTCTGAAATGTCCTATATGTCCCATCTCGCTTTCGATTCTCCATTCCTTGCAGTCGTTGCTGTCCTTGCTGTCGTTCCAGTCCTTGCAGTCGTTGCTTGTC
The DNA here is from genome assembly GCA_040007555.1 of Acidobacteriota bacterium. Lineage (GTDB taxonomy): Bacteria > Acidobacteriota > Blastocatellia > RBC074 > RBC074 > JANNRD01. The sequence continues at coordinate 4,533 of JBDTUW010000173.1, forward strand.
CAGAAGCGAGAGTTTTGATCGATCTTTTAAAGTCCCTGGATACCCTGCATTCCTTGTGTGTACAATGTACATCCTCGCAAGATCCCCTACTCGAACGGAAGCGAAGCGATCGGAGTGTGACTCACATGTATCCCTCAAAACTAAGGCCATCGAACTTGAGGATGTTCCTCATGACCACGGTCATCCTTCAACTCCTCTGCGTCCTTCTACCCGCCTCGCCTCGAACCACTGCGCTTGGCGCGAAGCCGCTTCCCGCACAGCAGCCGGTGCGCGTCGTCATCGCTCGGCTCACTCACTCTCATGTGGGCGGGATACTCGGGCGCGCCCAGAAGGGGGACATCCAGGTAGTCGGGATTTACGAAACCGACAACGAGGTGGTCGAGCGCTACCACAAGCGATTCAACTTTGATAAGCAACTTGTCCAGACTGATCTCGCGAAGATGCTGGATACCTTGAAGCCCGAGGCGGTTGTTGCGTTCGGCTCTATCGCCGAACATCTTTCGGTGGTCGAAGCAGCGGCGCCGCGTCGCATCAATGTCATGGTCGAGAAGCCTCTGGCATTCAGCGTGGATGATGCCAACAAGATCGAAGCGTTGGCAAAGCGATACGGCATTCATGTGCTAACTAACTATGAGACGACCTGGTACCCAAGCGGCTACACGGCCTTCCAGCTAGTCCAGGTTGACAAAGCGGTGGGGCCGATTCGCAAGATAGTAATCCACGATGGGCACCAAGGCCCGAAAGAGATCGGAATTCCGCCGGAGTTCCTCTCATGGCTGACCGATCCAGCGCAGAATGGTGCCGGCGCGCTGATCGATTTTGGCTGCTATGGCGCCAATCTTGCGACTTGGCTGATGAATGGCGCCGCGCCGCTGACGGTGACGGCAGTGACACAGAAGCTCAAACGCGATCCCGTCTACGCCCGCGTCGACGACGAGGCGACCTTTATTCTCACCTACCCCGATGCGCAAGCCATTATTCAGGGTTCGTGGAACTGGCCATACAACCGCAAGGATCTGGAGATTTACGGTACCACCGGGTACGTCTTCACGCCGGACGGTAAGAACGTTCGCGCGCGACTACCGGGCCAGCAGACCGAACAGGCGATTACTCTCAAGGAGGTCCCCGCGCATTACGGAGATGCATTCGCATACCTCGCGGCAGTGATACGCGGGACGGAAAAGGTAGCGGCCACTGATCGGTCGTCGCTGGCGAACAATTTGACGGTAGTGCGCATTCTCGACGCGGGGCGCACCTCCGCGCGAACAGGGAAGACTGTCTCTCTCAAGTAGTGAGGGCGGCGTTCAGGCGTCAGGGATCGGGAAGAATCGTTCGTAGTACCGCCTTTAGGCGGAATCTTGGGTATGGAGGCATTCCGCCTAAAGGCGGTACTACGAACGCTCCCTGCCCCCTGCTCCCGGACGCCCTGCAGATTGACGGGAACTTCGGATCTGGGAACATCGTAGAAGTGCTTTGTAACCCTGATTCCACTCGTTTTTCCGTGGGCGCGATTGATCCGCGATGACGGTGCCGTAGATAGTCACAGAGCGACCGGTCCCGCCCCTGGTGAACTCCAGAGAAATCAAGAAGAGGCCAATGATGAGAACCAAGAGTGTCCTTTCCATGCTCGCCCTGGCCTTCATGCTTGGGTGCGCGCAGATGGCAGCAGCGCAGCAGTCACGAGAAGAGCCCGACATGACCATTAACGCCGCCATGCGCGTCCAGGTCATTGACGAAATCCTGAAGAAGCTCAACGAAGCGTACGTCTTCCCTGAAGTGGCAAAGAAGATGGAGCAGGCCATCCGCGAACGTCTTCAGAGGAAGGAATACGAGACGATTACCAGCGCCTCGAAATTCGCAGAGCTGCTCACTTCAAACCTGCAGGGTGTCAGTCACGACAAGCACCTCCGCGTGAACTACAGCTACGAAGCGTACCCGCCTGAAGGGGAACGGCGCGAACCTACTCCCGAGGAGCGCGAGAGCTTCAATCTGCGCCTGCGAGCGATGAACTACGGTTTCGAGAAAGTAGAGCGACTCCCCGGGAATATCGGATATCTCGATCTGCGTGGATTCATGCCGGCCGATGTGGGAGGTGAAACGGTCGTGGCGGCGATGAACTTCTTGTCGAACACCGACGCGCTGATCATCGATCTGCGGCAGAACGGTGGTGGGTCGCCCGGAATGGTCGCACTCATCTCGAGTTATCTATTCCGGGACATCACACATCTCAACGATCTTTACTGGCGCGAGGGCGAGACGACTCAACAGTTCTGGACCGCGCCGTACGTTCCCGGAAAGAGGTACGTGGACAAAGACGTGTATGTCCTGACAAGCAAGCGCACCTTCTCCGCTGCGGAGGAGTTCACCTACAACCTCAAGAACCTGAAGCGCGCGACGATTGTAGGGGAGACGACGGGAGGTGGTGCTCATCCCGGCGGGCCGAGCCGCATCAGCGATCACTTTGATGTGTGGGTTCCGCGTGGGCGCGCGATCAACCCGACCAGTAAGACGAATTGGGAGGGGACCGGTGTTGAGCCCGACGTGAAAGTGTCAGCCCCGGAGGCGCTGAAGACGGCGCACCTCGCGGCGGTGAATAAGGCCATGGGCAAGATTTCGGACCCGAGACGCAAGGATCAGCTGAAGGACCTGGCTCAGACGCTACAGCGAGAGCTGGATGAGCTGAAGAATAAGCAGAAGCCGACACCGTAGGTGAGTTTCGTAAGGTTGCCTGAGACCACACCTTTTTTGCGGAGGGGCGCGGGCGTTCAGAGTTCAAGCTTTAGCTTGCTGCCGAAGACACCTGAAGGCCGAACTCTGACGCCCCTGCCCTGCACTCGAGAGACCCCTCGGACACGCCGCCCGAAGATCTGCGGACGGAAATCTGGATACCGATTCAATGAATAGTGGGCTTTCACAAACTGGTCGCGCCATTCTGGTGGGTGGACTGAGCGCTGGCGTGCTCGACTTCATTGGGGCCTGTGTCAGCAGTGCCCCGCGCGGAGTTACCCCGATGCGTGTGGGGCAATCCGTGGCGAGTGGTTTGCTGGGTCGAGCGGCATTCAATGGCGGTCTGTTCTGGCACACGGATCATTACGTTGATGC
>JBDTUW010000174.1:0-7624 GCA_040007555.1 Acidobacteriota bacterium
GGCTGCCGCCATCGGGAGCCGATTCACCTGTGGCGTTTGCGTCCAGATCGCGACCAGACGTTCGGCGTCGCCAAACGGCAACGGTCGCAACACCACGGCATAGACGACGCTGAAAATCGCCGTCGTCGCCCCAATCCCTAACGCCAGGGTGAGCAGGGCGACTAACGAAAAGCCGGGATTCTTCCACAACATTCGCAGACCAAAACGAACGTCCTGCAGTATGCGTTCGAACGAAGTCCAACCCCACATCTCGCGCGTGACTTCCGAGACCAACCCCAGGTTGCCGAACTCACGCCGGACGGCTGCACGCGCCTGCTCCGCCGTTTCGCCCCGCTCCATTCGATCCTGCGCCGCCATATCGAGATGGCTCTGGATTTCGGTGTCGATCTCTTCGTCTTTGCGTTGCCACCACAATTTCATGGTTCGCCGTCCATTTCTGATTGTGCGGTCGAACAGATATTCGGTTTCAGTCGTGCCGAAGCGCGACCAGCGCATCAACCTTCGGTGCCCCACCGTTTCATGCCTCTCCCCCGCCAGCCGGGCGCAGAATACCTGCCATCGCGGCAGTCAGCGTGTCCCAATTGGAGCGCTCGGCGGCCAGTTGCTTCTTTCCCGCAACGGTCAGGCGATAGGTCTTGACCTTCTGATTGTTCTCAGAAACCGTCCATTCCGACTTGATCCACTTCTTACGTTCCAGGCGATGCAGCGCCGGATAGAGCGAGCCGGTGTCCACTTGCAACACTTCCCCCGAGCCCGAGCGAATGGCCTGGCTGATGCCGTAGCCATGGTGCGCGCCCCATTGCAGCGTCTGAAGAATAAGCAGATCGAGCGTCCCTTGCAGGAGTTCGATCCGGTTTTGATATCGACTTTTCATGTGTTTCCTTTTCGAGGGTCGTCAGGACGTAGAGAGCCTACTCCCTAGCGTGTAGGATGTCTACAGCCCGGAGCAAATCCCGGCCGCCTAACAATTGCGTCGGAACGCTGGCGATCAGTCGATTCTGGAAGGGGAGGGATGATTTCCGATGAAATGCTTTATGGATCGATGGCGATTAGATGAGCGATGAAGGCACTGGTATTTACTTCGTGTCCATAGATCCGTTCGCAGAGCCGGCCTTTGATTTCAATTTCGGACAAACCGGACGGGAACGAGGCCAGAACTATATCGCGAGCCGCATCAAACATACGACTGCCCATCAAAACGCGCTCGGCGCCTGACAACGCCAGTAATCGATCGCGCACCAGATCGGAAATCTCCTGGGAAGTGTCATTCATCGCGGCTTTGCACCTCAGTCAGGAGATGACCAACACCCAGGATATGGGCCCGGCTTTGTAAATAAGCCTGATCACAATCTGGAGTCAGCAGGTTGTGGACATCTCTCAGTTGCATTTCTGATCGCGAGTCTCGCGCCCACCACAGCTTGGAAAGAATCAGATCTTCACGAGTCACAATCCAGGTCTGAAAATCGCCAAGCGTAATCCGCTGCCGCCGTGAGAATTCTTCCAGGCGATAGGCGTCAGTCTTGAGGACGATAAAGTCTACTTTGATGACGCTCTCGTTGTGAATCAGGTTAAATAAGGTGCGGCGCGAAATGGCGTTGTTGATCGTCTGGCGGTCGAGATAATACTCTCCCTCGAACAGTCGCCCAAAGGTCTCGGCATTTTGCGGGTCAAGGGCAATGACGAGGTCGATGTCTCGCGTCATTCGCGGTTGAGCATAATAGTTCATGGCGACGGACCCTGTGAGCATAAACGCGATCCCTGCTGAGTCCAGCCGATGGGAAACTTCGCGCAAAATGTCGAGTTCGTTGTGCACCAGGTATCGGGCTAGCTTGCATGAAGAACTTATCGCTCTTATCTATTCTATTCAGAAGGCCATCCATCAGCAAATTAGCTGGCAGAGTAATTGCTCGCTGAGTCGCTTGCCGTTGGCGCGGATCAGCGGTTTCCGACATCGGCTTTCGAGCCTGTTCCCTTAGACTCGCGGAGGGCGTTCGTAGGGGTGGGGCTTGTCCCGCCGCAGGGTGCTGCTTCGGAACGCGGGCGGGGACAAGCTTCGCCCCCAGGGCCTTCGCGACAGTGTCGGAAGGCGCGATCTGTTCGTAGTCCCGCCTTCAGGCGGAATGTCACGATACCCGCGAATGACTGGAACTCGCGAGATTCCGCCTAAGGCGGGACTACGAACGATCCATTCGCACCACTGTCACGCCGTGAACGGAGGGGTTGGATTGTCGGCTAGGTCGAGGGTTGAAGCGCGCGGACGAGATTCCGAAACCTGACCGTGGGCTGAGCAAACCGCTTAATCATCGGCGCCGGGCTCCATCATGCAGCGAAGTGATCGATGACCGTTATCCCGTTTCCAGATGATGAACCCATGCCTGCGAGCGCCGCTCCGGCGGCGTCGAGATTGATCCGACTACCGATCAGCTTGCTGAGCGGCAACCTGCCTGCTACTAGCATGTCGAGCAGCTCCGGATAGGCATGCGCAGCCATCCCGTGGCTGCCGATCAGTGTCAGCTCATGCGCGATCACTCTTCCCATAGGGACCGGCGGTTCGGCCTGATCTCCAACGAGTAACCCGATCTGCACGTGGCGGCCTCGACGCCGGAGTGAGAGTATTGATTCCCTGCAAGTGACCGCGCTGCCAAAGGCATCGATAGAGACATGAACTCCGCCCGCCGTCAGCTCGTGAATTGCCACCGCCACATCGGGGACCACTCGTGAATTCAACGTGTGTATGGCTCCTGCCTCTCGGGCGAGCGCAAGTTTCTCCTCCCCAACATCGACAGCGATGATATTGGCTCCCAGAGCGTGCGCAATCATAATCGCTGATAACCCGACCCCACCACATCCGTAGACCGATATCCACTCCCCCGCACTGAGCCTCGCCTGAGTTGCAATCCCCCTGAATGCGGTGATAAAGCGGCAACCGAGGACTGCTGCATCAGCAAAGTCAATCGCGTCAGGAAGGCGCACGAGGTTGACGTCGGCGAACGGTAGGGCGACAAACTCGGCAAACGATCCGGGCCCCGAAAATCCCGGCTGAAATTGCTTCTCACACACCTGTTGGTCCCCCGCGAGACAATAAACACAGCGTCCGCACCCGAGCACGAATGGGGTAGTGACCCGGTCTCCGACACGCCATCTCCGAACCTCGCCACCGACTTCGTTGATGACACCCGAGAACTCGTGACCGGGAATATGTGGGAGCGTCCGGATATCTGCGTCATGACCTTGCCAGCCGTGCCAGTCGCTACGGCAGACACCGGACGCCTTGACTTCGATGACTACTCCATCCCCTGAGGCGACCGGGTCTGGAACATAGGTTACCCGCGGTGGAGAACAGAAGGAATCGTAAAGGAGTGCACGCATCTCGGTTCAAACCAATCTTGAATCTCGGGCCTTTTTTTGCGCGGTGCGATGAATCAGGCCTTGGGTGGATTAATATACTTCACTGAAGTAATAACTGAATCTCCATTGGGGGAATAGCATCAATCGATGACCGATAGCCCCTCTTTTAAGACGCGCCGGCCGATGAGTCGGGATTCATAGGTTTAGATAGTCTCCAGGGTGTGCCAGTCGCGGGACCGTGAGCCCCGAAGGCCGAATGCCCTCCCAGACCGGCATCGTGCCGACATGTAAACACCACGGCTCGTCATGCCAGGGTAGCGCCTGGTCACATCTACCGCGACGAACCTCCCGCTACTCGGCGCGAAGCGCGGCACCCGGGTCAATCCTGATCGCGCGCCGGGCAGGGAAGTAACACGCCAGCAATGCGATTGCGATGAGCAAAAGAGTGACGCCCGAGAGCGTGAGCGGGTCGGTCGCGGTGATTCCGAAGAGCATTGTCGACATTAACCGTGTCCCCATAAATGTCGTCGCCAGCCCTGCCCCAAGACCGATCAGCGTAAGGCGTAGACCCTGCCCGATGACGAGCTGCAACACATCTGAACTTTTCGCGCCCAATGCAGTTCGGATGCCGATCTCACGCGTTCGCTCTTTGACGCTATAGCTCATGACTCCGTAAAGACCGCCTGCCACCAGCAGGAGCGCCAGGGCGCCGAACACTCCAACTAACATGAGCGTGAAGCGGCGCTCCGCAAGCGAGTCGGACACTAACGATTCAAGGGGCCGGATGCGCGCAATGGCAACGCCAGGATCGACCGCGTGCACCTGCTCCCGAACTACGTTCACGAGTAGCGCGGGAGCGGTCTTGACACGCACAACCATCGGCATGACATCAATGACAAACTGCTCGAACGGCGCATACATCTCCGGCTCCGCTTCACGTTCGAGACCGAAGTGCCGGACATCGCTGACCACTCCAATGATCTCGCGCGGGACCTCTTCATTTCGAATAAATATTCGTTGGCCGACGACATCCTGTTGCGGCCAGAACCGACGCGCCATGGTTTCGTTGATGATCGCGACAGCCGGCGTGCCATCGCGGTCAATTCCACTGAACAATCGTCCACTCCTCAGTTTCATTCCGACCGTCCGGAAATAATCGGCTGTCGCGACCTGAAAGGAAGCTGCAGGCGCGGCTGCTGCATCCGGCGGATCGCCTGCCTTGCGAAAGCGCCAGGCGCGCGCGCGTCCACTGAAGGGGAGGCTATCCACCGCACCAACCGCTTCAACGCCAGGCAGCGCTGACACACGCGCCGACAGTTGGTTCCAGAAGTTGAGGCGCTGCGCTTTCCAGTCGCTCCCATTGTAGCGCGACGATGGCGGCTCGAACTCGACCGTCAGCAATCGCTCGACTTCGATTCCCGGATCAACGCGTTGCAATCGCCAGAAACTGCTGGCGAGCAGCCCCGCACCGACAAGTGCGGTAAATGCCAGCGCGACCTCCGCAATGACCAGCGCACCAAACACGTGCCGGCTGCGACGATGCGCCGCCGCTCTGCCCTCGCCTTCTTTCAACGCCAGATCAAAGATGAGACCGGTCAGCAGGGAAGCGAGCAGGGTGAAGCCGAGCACGGGTAGATCCATCCGGGCTTCGTGAACACGCGGCAGGCCTTCGGGCGCAAGCGCAAGTAAGCCCTTCACGCCCCACGCCCCCACGAGCAAGCCCACGCAGCCACCCACAGCCGCGAGCAACATGCTTTCAGTCAACAGTTGCCGCACAATCCTCGAGCGTCCGGCACCGAGTGCGAGACGTACAGCCATCTCGCCCTGTCGCGTCACGGCGTGCGCCAGTAGCAGGCTGGCCACATTTGCACACGCTATCAGCAGAACCACCGCGACAGCGGTCAGTAGCAGGATGAGGGCGGGACGCGTTTTACCGACCTGGTCCTCCAGCAGGGGAACAACGCTGACGCCCCAGTTGCGGTTGGTTTGCGGGTATTGTTCTGAGAGCCGGCGGGCCAGCGCGGTCATCTCCACTCCGGCCCGAAAGTTATTGACGTCCTGTTTGAGGCGCCCGATAGCCTTCAGGAAACGCGCTTCGCGCATCAACCGCTGACTCGGGTTCAGCCGGTATAGTTCATAAACCTGTGTCTGGCGAGGAAAACTAAAGCCGGGCGGCATGACACCAATAATCGTGAAGGTGTAGCCATCAAGCTGGATCGTGCTCCCTATGACGCTATCGGTGCCAGCGAAGTACTGTTGCCAAAGATCAAAACTGATGACAGTCAATCGCGCTTCGGCTCGCTCGTCCTGCGTTGTAAATGCCCGACCGAGCAGGGGCCCTACGCCAAGCGTTGCAAAGAAATCAGCTGTCACGAGCGCGCCATCCAGTCGCTTCGCTTCGTTATTGGCGTTTAGGACCGTGCCCGTCAGCCCATAGGCGGCCATGCTGCTGAACGATTGTGCCTGAGATTGCCAGTCGAGAAAGTTGGCTGGCGCGACCTCCATTCGGTCACTTGCCACGCCGGAGCGGTCAACGCTCTCGAACAGACGGACGAGTTGCTGGGACTGCGGGTAGGGCAACGGTTTGATTAATACTCCGTTGACCACACTGAAAATCGCCGTGTTCGCACCGATCCCGAGCGCGAGGGTCATCACCGCAAGCAATGTGAATTCTGGTTGCTTTGATCGCAATCGGACTGCGTATCTCAGGTCCTGCCAAAGGGTTTGCATATGACTTGTCGTCCGTCGTGTTGTAGGAGGTTGTGAAGGTTCGCAACGATCGCCAAACTTTCAGTGACGCTAAATGCGACCCCGATTGGCTGATCCAAATACCGCGACCATCCGAGCTACCGCAATCTCCGCCGCCACAAGTACCAAAAGCAGCGTCACTCGACCAGTTCATCTGTTTAGACGTACGAGTCCGGGTTCTTCTTCCACGGAATTCGCCAGACAGCGCAGATCAGGCAAAAGGAAACCATGACAACTGCCTTCATTCATGGCAGGAACACAAATCACATTGCAAAACGGGTATGGGCTTTGAGACCTCGCGCGCAGGTGATGATTCCGCAAGGACTACGGCTTTGAGAGGGAGGCCAACAGGGTCGTCAGCACCGCGTGATCCACAGGCTTGACGACGTGAGCGTTGAATCCGGCCTCTCGCGACTTCTGCCGGTCCTCATCCTGTCCCCATCCGGTGAGGGCCACGAGTACCATACTCTTCCCCCAAGTCTCGGCCCGAATCCTCCGTGCTGCGTCGTAGCCGTTCAACTTGGGAAGTCCAATATCGAGGAGGATCACGTCCGGTCGGAATACTTCCGCCGCTTCCACTGCTTCGAGGCCGTCGTAGGCGATATGCGTCTCATTTCCGCCAATCTTAAGCACCATGGCAAGAGACTCTGCCGAGTCCTGGTTGTCATCTACGACGAGAATGCGACGAGCCGCCGCGCTCGCCTGAGCAGGAACGTTCTGATCTGCGCTCGCAGCAGAAGGCGTTTCGACTAGAATGGGCAGGCGCACCATAAATTCACTACCGTGACCAACGCCCGTACTCCGGACGTCCACTGTGCCGTCGTGCATCTCCACCAGATTCTTGACGAGTGTCAGGCCGATGCCTAGACCGCCCTCCGAACGCTCCGAAGAACCATCCACCTGTGTGAACAGATCGAATATCTTCGGCACCATCTCCGCGGGTATTCCGATCCCGGTATCTTTTACCCGAATCAAGACGTGGTCCCCTTCGACGTCTGTGCTGACCCAGATGCGACCTCCCTGGTTCGTGTACTTGGCAGCATTATTAAGCAGGTTCAAGAGCACCTGCGCCAGCCTGGTCGGATCCGCATTGAGCCTGATCGTTCGTAGTGGGATCGTGACATTGAGGACGTGGCCCCGCTTTGTGATCAGGGGCTGGCTGGCTTCGACGGCGCTCTTCACTACCGAGGAGAGATCCACCCGCTCTTTGCGAAGCTCGATTTTTCCTCGGGTGATTCGCGACACATCAAGAAGGTCGTCGATGAGCCGCGTCATTTGGTGTACCTGACGGTCGATCACTTCGGTAGCCCATTGAAATTCAGGTTCCGGTGGACCTTTTCCGCGAAAGACCTGGATTGCATTCGTGATTGGCGCGAGCGGGTTGCGCAACTCGTGCGCCAACATCGCCAGGAACTCATCCTTGCGTCGGTCAGCTTCCCGCAGCTTTTCTTCCGCGCGCTTTCGCTCAGTTACGTCAACGCCATGCAGCAGAATGCCTTCAATCGCACCGCTGGCATCTCGCAATGGC
>JBDTUW010000175.1:0-7616 GCA_040007555.1 Acidobacteriota bacterium
AAACGCGAAGTAGAAGGGGACGCAGAGGCGCCTCCGTTAATTTTCCTGTTGCTCAGATGTGTGGTCATCACCCTTGCCCTACTCGAGGATGAAAACTCCGCCCCCATCAGTTCCGGCGAAGATCACCGAGCCGTTACCTGCCAGAGTCAATACGAACGGGAAGACCAGACCATCATTGACACCCGACCAGTTGACGCCCCCATCCGTCGAGACGAAGACTCCGCCGCCGTTGCTTCCGGCATAGACCTTATTTCCGCTCACAAGCAAAGAGTAGATATTGCTCGACGAGAGTCCGTTGTTGACCGGATTCCAACTTGCGCCATTGTCTGTGCTGCGATATATCCCTGTGTCCAAAGTGCCAGCGAGGATTGAACCGCCGACCGCCGCAAAGGAACTCACGCGAAGACTGCCGAGTCCGATGCTCGCGGGACTCCAATTGCCACCGTTATTCGAGGAGCGGTAGATGCCTCCACCATTGGTTCCTGCGAAGATGACTCCTGCGTTGGCAAATAGAGCGTATACTGCGCTGCCGCCCAGACCCGTGCTGGCAGGTGACCAATTCGCGCCTGAATTGGTCGAGACAAAGACGGTTCCAGCATCTGTTCCCGCGAAGACGGTGGTTCCGCTCACCGCCAGCGACTGGACAAACAGATTTCCGAGCCCAGTACTCGAAGCGGTCCACAGCGCTCCGCCATTCTGCGAGCGATACACACCCCCACCAATGGTCCCCGTCAGTAAGGTGTTGCCACTGGCTACGATCGACGAAACCACCAGATTCTGGAGCCCATTGTTGATGCCCGTCCAGCTTCCGCCATTGCTGTTGCTCGCGTAGATGCCTGCCCCATTCGTTCCCGCATAGAGGGTTCCCAGGTTGGAGAAGAGATATGTCACTCGGGCCCGTGGTAGTCCATTGTTGGCAGGCGTCCAGTTATTCCCACCGTCCGCCGTGCGGAAGATGCCTCCCTCGTTAGTTCCCGCAAAGCCGGCCTGCCCCGTTAGTAGCAAAGCTCTGATTATGGGATTTGTCAGGCCACTATTGACCGCCACCCAGGTTGGCGCTTGCGCCGCAAAGTCGAGTCGGAAGAGTCCTCCTCCCGAGGTGCCGGCGAAGAGGATAAGGTCGCTGACACCAACTTCAACGACGTTGACCAGGGAGTTTCCGAGTCCAATGTTGAGCGAAGACCAGTTCCCGCCCGCGGCGAGGCGCTGGTAGACTCCCGAGCCTTGGGTTCCAGCAATGATCGCGGTTCCGTTGCCAGTGTTCCGCAACGTAAATGAGACGACTCGGGATGCAGGCAAACCGGTGCTGAAGGTGGTCCAGTTCTGACCCGGAAGAAGGACAAAGACGCCGGCCGCGTTCGCGGCATAGACAACCTCTCCAATGCTCGTCAGTGCGCTGATGCTGAGATTGGTGAGGCCACTGTTGACTGCACTCCAAGTGCTACTCGCGTTGTTGAATCTGAAGACACCGCCCCCCTCCGTTCCGGCGTATAGAGTGCCCGCCGCGGCGGTCAATGCCCTCACATTACCGTTAGTCAGGCCGGTGCTCGACGCCACCCAACTCTGACATCCGTTGAGCGAACGGTACACACCGCTCGCCGTTCCCACAAAGAGCGGGCTGCCGGGCACCTGGAGCGTTGCAAATGACGTCACAAAGCCGTTACCGAGACCGGTGTTTGCAGAAAGCCAGGCGGCTCCACTATCGGTGCTTCGGTATATGCCGACGCCTTCGGTTCCCGCGCAGATGGCACCCCCAACATTGGTAAATGCGGTAATTGTTCCGCCGTCTGGACCCGCTGTCGGCCGCCAGACACCGGGGCTTGAGATCGTGATTGTCACCGATTTGGTGTCGCTGAGCGGATTGGCAGCATTGTCCCTGACGGTGAAGTTGACAGTGTGAACGCCAACCTGAACCGCCGTTGGCATCCAACTGAACGTCCCAGTCGTCAGGCCAGTTTGATTGAACTGACCTCCGTTGGGGAGATTCGTCGCCGTCAAGGTTAGTGTCTGATTTAGATCCGGATCAGTAGCGCTCACGGCAAAAGTGAGCAAGGCCCCGGCGATAACGACCTGCGCTCCGGGCACGATCATGACAGGTGCGTCGTTGACTGGCACTACTGTTATCGAAACCGTTGCCGGCGCGCTTTCGACGATGCCGTTGTAGACAGCGAACGTGAAGCTATCCTGACCGTTGAAGTTCTGTCCCGGCGTGTAAGTTAGGTTGGGTGGCGAACCACTGAGCGAGCCATTTTGAGGCAACGCTTTAATCCTGAGGGATATGGACCGGTTGTCGGGATCGCTTCCGCTGAGGATGATCGGGACCGGCTGATCTTCAGCGGTCTGGACCGACTGGGCATTCGCTATCGGCAGTGGCTTGACGACAAGCGTTATTTCACGACGCGTTGACAACCCACCAGTATCGGTCGCCGTGATCGCCAACGTGTAATTACCCTCCTGGCCCGTGTGCGGTTCAATTCGCAGCACGTAGGTGCCAGGGAGCGCAGATTTTGTGAACTGTGTGAATGCCGGTCCCGAGAACGTCGGTTCGCTGAGCGCTTCATCCAGATCCATGACGAGGGCTGGGATGGGAAATCCTCGCTCTGCATATACCTGCACGTATGTCTTAACAAAGATCAGTGGCGCACGATTGCTGGTAGCAGATGAAAGTACAAGATTACCCGCTCGCGTCAGGCCCTTGATTTCTGCCGGAGGGCTCAACTTGACTGCCCGGTCGACGCGTCCCCCGGACCGCAGATAGCTGGCTGTGACCAGGAATGTCTGCCCCGCGATTGCTGGCACCCGTCGCAGGATGAAGCCGCCATTGCCATCGCTCTTGGTCTCCTGCCCCCGAGCCCTCACGATCGCACCTCGCCTGGGAGTGACACCATCGCTGTCAACGACGCGTCCCGTGACTGTGGTCAGCGGCCTTGCGAGGGCAACAAAGTAGTAGCTTGTTTCGGTTATGGCGTTCGCTGCGGTTTCTATAAGGTTGCCGTTCGCGGACACGAAAGCAGATTTGCCGGTGTCGATAAACGTTCCCAAAGTGCCGCTATTCGGCGTCAGATCATATTTGTAAAGTTTGAGCTGGGCATTATTCGGAAAGGCATCCGGGTTTGGAAAGGTGAGTTTTGCTCCGGGAGCAAGCTGGACGCCAAAGGGCGTTATCTGAGCTACCGAAGAACTGAAAATTGCCGGGGGCATTGGTGCAGGGGTCAGGCTGTCCTTGACCACATCGAGAACCAGCGACCCGGTGGACTCGCCCCCGGGAAAGATCGCACTAAGTCCGACCCCGGGTAGCGTCAATGTGACTCCGCCAATAGAGATAGTAGGATCGGCGGCAACGGCACCCATTCGCGATGTGCCCGAACTGGAGAAACCAAAGGCGGAACCACCAACCGTCACGTCCGGGCCATTTGCTTGCTGGAGATTTATGGTGCCTGAATAGGGATTATCGCGCTGGGCGAAGACCAGCATCTTCTTGGGAATACTCGGATAACTCTGAAGCGGATCCACCGACGGGACATCGACCCTGAACGAGAGAGTCAAACCAACGGGGGCAACACCCCCAGGAGTGTCCGGCAGGATGTACCAACCTTCCGGCTGTGTCATCACCGACGTGAGAGTGCCCACGAGGCTTACCTTCGCACCCTGAATCGGCTGATCGAATGTGTCGCGCACCTGGCCGCTCATCGAGGTTCTGACCGGCTGCGAAGTCGGGCTCGTCCATTGCCCGCCTGAAGTGGCGACGGTGACCGGGCCGGTCACACTTCCAAACTGAACCGTGGCTTGAAGCTGTGTCGTTGAAGCGGCTTCGACGCCCGCCTCGATCCCTCCAATGCGGACGAGGTTTTCGGCTGGGTTGGCCGAGAACATCGTCCCGTTGATCGTGATCTGATCTCGCGCGAGCAGGCTTGCCGGACCGGTGATTCCGGTTACCGCCGGGGGCTGCGTTCCCGGGGGGACGGCAATATTGACATCAACGAGGTTTGAGTCGCCCGAACCGAGCGAGACGACGGAGACCGAAATCAGTCCTTTCGCAATCAGCGATCGATCGATGAGCAGATTCAGCTGATCCAGGCCCTCATATCCGGGCGCAATGCCCGCATAGGTTGGCGTCAGTTCAAGGCCTCCGATGAGCACGCGGACGTTCTCGGCGGACCCGTTCTGCGGATTGCCATCAGTGTCGGCGCCTCCACGAATCCCTGTCGCATAGAGAATTAGAAAGACCAGGTCAGTTGCGGGCCCGAGGTCGATGGGGCGAGGTACGAGATTCCCAGGTGTGCCCTGGAAGGCGGTCTCGAGCGTCTGGGAGAAATCGGGATGAAAATGAATGACATTCGCTGCCGGTACTCCCTGTCCATCGGAGGAGGCTGTGAAAACGCCCGGCGCAGTAGCGGTGATTTCCACCGTTCCCGTGGACATCACTCCGTTACCTGCGACGACCCTGACGCTCGCCTGTCCGGCTGCGGTACCCGCTGGAATGATACAGTTTATCTGCCCTGGTGAGACGAAGAAGAGGCTTGCCGGCCTCTCGAGGCCGAGGCTGTCCTTGATAGTAACTGTCGTTCCAGCCAGGGTTTTCGGCAGCGGTATAGTCGCTCCTACATCGGTCGCCGTGGCCAGATCCGCGCCGAACATTGCAACTATCGAATCCGCAGCGACCGGCGCCTCGGGCTCGAGGCTCGCGGCAGATACAGTCGTCACAGGGGTTGCACTGATTTCCCCGCTATTCCGCCCGGTATTTGCATTGACTTGGCGGGTCGCCTGCGCGATGGCAATAACAAGGAGCAGCGCCAGGAGCAAAATCCTGCCGCCCCGTTTCCAAATGCAAGCTGTGAGTTGAGACTCAACACGATGTGTGGACATATTTCCTCCATCACAGCTTCCGTGCGCCCTGGCTAGATTGGGGGTTGGCAGTCGGCGAAAGCCACTAGTTATTCAAATGCTCTCACATAGATGCCTAAACGACTAGGGCTGGTTGTGTCATCGAGACGATAGTCGGCTATTTGATCGCCGTACCTGTACGGCGCCAGTTGGTCTGAGTAAAAAATCTAAGCAGCCGATTCTCGGGACCCTGAGAGTCGGGATTCCGGGGGTTGAAGGACCAATAGACATACAGCGCGCGTCCAATAACGTTACTTCGCGGCACAAAACCCCAATAACGACTGTCGAGGCTGTTGTCACGGTTGTCGCCGAGGGCGAAATAGGAGTTCGGGGGAACGATCACCGGCTCCCTGATCGCGAATGACGTGGTGGAACCCAGATCGCTCTCGCCGAGGTCGTGATCATGATCGTCATAGTAGACACGGTAGCGGGCACCGGCCGGCGCCGGCTCGGTGGCAATCTCCGGATGGCTCGAGTATTCGGTGCCCAGCAGACGGACGGTAACGCGTTGCTCGGGCAGCTCCTGATCGTTGACCAGGACCCGGGTTCCGCGAACCGACACTTTGTCGCCGGGAAGACCAACGACGCGCTTGACGTAGCTCACCGTCGGGTTCTCAGGAAACTTGAAGACGATAATGTCGCCACGGCGAATTTCCCTCGCCGGCAGAAGCCACTTGAGAATCGGTGTGGGTTGCGCGAAGACGAACTTGTTGACGAAGAGGTGATCGCCAATGTGAATATTGTTCTGCATCGAGCCGGTCGGCACCTGGACGGCCTGCGCGATAAAGGTCATCAGAAAGAGGGCAATGATGACCGTCACTAGCGCCTGCTCGAAGTAGTCTCGAAGCCCCGATTTTGGCGGCGGCGCGAGCCGGGTGGGAGGGCTTTCAACTTGTGACGGGATGTCCGGTTCGTGGACTGCGAGAATCTCGGGCTCTTCGATCATCGTCTCTACTCGGGTTGCTGCTCAGACGCTTCCAGTAACTGAGGCAGCCGGTCGAGCGCCTCTCGAGCCGCGGCCTGGTGCGCAGCCTTGATTGTTGTCCCGGTGCCGACGGCGAGGTGAATGCTACCGACACTCACCTCTGCTTCGAATACACGGCGATGATCCGGTCCGAGAGTGGCAACAATCGCATATTGCGGTGTCGGGCAGCCGCGGGCCTGCACCCGTTCCTGAAGCGCGGTTTTGTAGTCCGCGGCAGCGAGGTTCAGGGGGTCGAGCTCTGCGATCGTTTTCGCAAACTCCCAACGGACAAACCGAGACGCTGCCTCGATGCCTCCGTCGAGATAAATGGCGGCGAGCAACGCTTCAAAAGCATCGACCTGGAGTGCGGCCTTGCCGCGACCACCGGTCATCTCTTCACCGCGATTGAGCAGCAGAAATCGACCCAGTTCAAGACGCGCCGCCTGCTTGAGCAAGGTGACGGAATTGACCGCGGCGGCGCGAAGCTTTGACAGCGCGCCCTCGGTCTGCATTGGATGCAACTCCAGAAGCCAGGAGCTGATCAGAAACTCGAGAACTGCGTCGCCGAGAAACTCGAGCGCTTCATTGTGTGCGGGACGCGGGTCAGGTTGCTCGTTGGCAAAGGAACGATGCGTCAGCGCCCGCTGAAGCAGCGCTGGATCGCGAAACTGATAGCGAATCGTCGTCTGCAATTCAGCGAGCTTTTCAGCGAAGGTCGTGGACAGATCTTGAAGTTGTTGTCCGGTTTCACTCAATCTTGAATTCGTCTTTCAGCAAAGAAAGCCAGCACTCCTTCGAGCGCTGGCCTTCTGAATCCCGCCTCTCACAGGCGACTGGTGCTAGCGCTTCTTCTTGCCTTTGGGCTTTGCCGCTGGCTTCTTTGTTTTACCCTTCGTGGTCTTTGAAGACGTTGTCGCCTTGGCGCCATTGGCTGTCGGCGACGCCGCCGTCAAGGTCGGTTTTGTCCCTGCTGACGTCGGTATTGCCGCGTTCATGTCTGCTGTTGCAGCATCTGGTGTCCGCGGTGGCGCGGCGACGGTAGGATCGGCAGCAAAGTACTTGATCAGATCATTCTGGCCATTGACCATTTTGCCATAGCGATACTTCCAGAGGGAATCGAGTTCCTCTTTCGCCGCCTTACTGAGCTCCTTCGCATTCTCGTTGGTTGCCGCCGTTGCGACGACGCGGGCGTAGTCGTCGATCATTCTGTCGATCACCGGATTGATCTGTTCAAGGAGCGCTTTTCCCTGATCGCCATTCTTCTGTTCGTCGGTCAGCGCTTTATAGTCGCCGCTCAGCTTTGCATATAGTTTCTGGTGCGATGTTGCTCTCAGCCAGTAGTTATTCGGGTCTTTCCATCCGAGACCATCTTTGTTTTTGACCTCGGTGGCCTTGGTCAGAAAACCGACGGCGGCGTCGATATTGGGCGTCGGCTGCTCGAGCTCGTAATAGCCGAGAAACTGGTTCGAGTTCGCCAGAACGTTCTCGCGGAGTGGGCCGTACTGCTCGGCCGGATACTCGGCGGGCGGATTGGGACTGGCCATTAACGTCAGAGCCCTCTCGGCCAGCATCTTCGCGCGATTAAGGTCTTTGTAAGTGTTTGCGAGCACCGCGCGACTGGCCGCCAGGGCCATGTGGGCGCTGACGTACGGCTGCGGCTTCTCCGGCTGCAGCTTCAAATATTCTTCGCCCGTAGTAAGAAGTCGCTCGAGCTTGGCCGCCGCGGGAGTTGGGTCCGCGTAAAAGGAGCTCAGTTCCGTCTGAAAAT
>JBDTUW010000176.1:0-7577 GCA_040007555.1 Acidobacteriota bacterium
CGTGAGCGAAATGGCCGGTTTGACTTGAGAGACAGCCGGGTTTACCGCGAAGCAAAGGCCGGCTACAGCATCGAGTTTGGCTACGAGCGTGAGTACCGTGAGTCCTTCCGCGCTGGATTTGAAGACGGTTACCGAAATGGTTTCAACAGCTTCAATCGTCGCGGTGGCTTCAGGAACGACAACTTCTTGTGGAATCGCCGCGGGAACGGCTTCTGGCCCAGCCGCCGATTCTAAAACCAACCAACCGGAAAAGAATTTGGGCGGACCGGCGATTAGAGTCCGCCCTGAAAAGCCGGAAACGTTTGATCTGATCTGAATCGACAAGTTCTTTGACATTGGCGCGCGGAGGGGAGCAAGGGGGTTTTCGGGTCCTCGGTAATCGTTCCGAAGGGTCTGGGATGTCTCCAACGCGCGTCCAATCTTTCCCGGCAACCACTCGCAGGTTGAGTTGGGAAGCCGACCGCCGTGTGGCTGATGTTAAGGGGGCTGAGAGGAATTCTTTCAGCGTCAGCCGCACGGCGTTTCGCGTGTCCAGCATCAGCATCATCAAAACAATCTTCATTTAGTGGCCGGTCAGGTTCTAAGACTGATCGACCTTTTTGGCATTTCGGGATTCACGCCAGGTCGGGAAAAACGGTAAGACACGTGGCTCATACCGCCTCTCGTGCGCCCTTTCACAGCATTGTGCTCCGTACCGGTATTTCGGCACGCTCGCGAACTCACATCGCTGTTCATCCTGGGCCCATCCTTTTTTGGGTAAAGCGTATACGCCGGCCTCTGCAATCTGCTAGTCTCTCGCCTTATGAACCTGCTTGAGGTGCGACACTTGCGAACCGCATTTGCGACTTCGCGAGGTGAAGTGCGCGCTGTAGATGATGTCAGCTTCACCATTAAGCGCGGGGAGACACTCTGTCTCGTCGGTGAGTCGGGGTGCGGCAAGTCCGTCACCGCATTGTCAATCCTGCGTCTCATCTCATCTCCCGGTCGAATCACAGGCGGCGAAATTCTCTTCGATGATCGCGAGCTCCTGACGCTCCCGGAGAGTGAGATGCGAAAGATCCGTGGCAACGACATCGCCATTATCTTTCAGGACCCGATGACATCGCTAAATCCTGTCTTCACCGCCGGCGAGCAGATCGCGGAAGCAATCAGACTTCACCGGAAGGTCTCGCGGAAAGAGGCGTGGAATCAGGCAGTCGAGGGGATGCGCAACGTCGCCATCCCGGCACCCGAGCTTCGGGCGCGCAGTTATCCTCATGAGCTCTCAGGCGGAATGCGCCAACGCGTCATGATCGCCATGGCGCTTGCCTGCGATCCGAAATTACTCATCGCGGATGAGCCGACCACCGCTCTCGATGTGACGATTCAGGCGCAGATACTCGAACTCATCGACGATCTCCGGCGAGAGCGAAATCTTGGATTGCTGCTGATTACACATGACCTTGGCGTGGTCGCCGAAACAGCGGACAACGTCGCCGTCATGTATGCAGGTCAGATCGTGGAGCACGCGACGGTTGAGGATCTCTTTAGCCGGCCGCGTCACCCGTATACGGAAGGTCTCTTGCGGGCCGTACCTCGGCTCACCGATGCAAATCTAAGAAAGCGCTCTCGACTCGAAACGATCGAAGGTGTGGTCCCCAGTCCGCTCGATTGGCCTCATGGATGCCGGTTCGGACCGCGCTGCCGTCACCGCGAAGAAGCATGTCAGCTTGGTCCGATTGCCCTTGAGAGTCTCTCTCCGACGCACCTGTCGCGATGCCGGAGGATCAAAGAACTCTATCCAGCCGCCGTCTAAGGAGGACTGGGGTTGTGTAAAGGAGAAGGCGTGAGACGGAACGGAGAATTCTGATGGAAGGCGAGCTTGTCGAAATAAAAGACTTGCGGAAGTACTTTCCGATTTCGCGCGGCCAGACGGTACGCGCGGTGGACGGAGTTTCGTTTTCAATCAACCGGGGTGAGACCCTGGGAATCGTCGGTGAATCCGGAAGCGGAAAGACGACTATCGGTCGATGTATTCTTCGCCTGACGGAACCCACATCCGGTGAGGTGCGCTTTGAGGGTCAGGACCTCCTTGGTCTCGGTCGTGGTGAATTAAGGCGTCTGAGGCGGCGGATGCAGATAATCTTTCAGGACCCGTATTCCTCACTCAATCCGCGGATGACGATCGGGGCGATCGTTGGCGAGCCATTCGTCATTCACGAGAAGATCAACAGCAAACAGCTGCGTGAACGCGTTGACGAACTACTCGGACTCGTGGGGCTGGATCCAAGTTACAGCGGGCGCTATCCGCACGAATTCAGTGGGGGGCAAAGGCAGCGCATCGCAATTGCGCGGGCGATCGCGCTGAGCCCGGATTTCATCGTTGCCGATGAACCGGTCTCTGCCCTCGACGTTTCGGTCCAGGCTCAGATAGTCAATCTTCTCCAGGATCTGCAGGAACGGTTTCGATTGACCTACCTGTTCATTTCTCATGGTCTGGCTGTCGTTGAGCATATTTCCACCAGAGTCGGCGTCATGTACCTTGGCAAGCTGGTAGAGCTCGCTCCGGCGGAGGAGATTTACAGTCAGCCGATGCATCCTTATACGCAGGCTTTGCTTGCCTCAAGTCCGGTGCCGGACCCTGTTGGTCGCGATCGCCACGCAAAGGGGTTACGATTGAGTGGCGATGTGCCGACACCGACGGCGCCACCACCAGGGTGCCGGTTCAATACCCGCTGCCCCCACGCATTTGACGAGTGTCGCAGGACCGAGCCACCCTTCATCGAGGTGCAGCCCGGCCACTGGTCCGCGTGTTTTCTAAACTCGAGGGGTGTAGAATCCGAGATCGCTTGAAACTCACGGAAGAACTCACGCGAAGCCGCGAAGGTGCGAAAGACGCGAAGACGGAAAGGTTAGATTGGCCTCTTTTTCGACGTTATTGCTGCCTTCGCGTGAGTTCTTCTCCTTAGTCTCACGTGAGCTCATATTCGACGAAAACCGAAACGGAACACTACCGGAATAGGGCTCATTACAATCGGGCATTTGGACCTTAAACCCCAGGAGGAATATATGACCCCGCAATCCGATCACACCCCGGCGGGTGCCGATTCGCCCTCGACTTCTCTCGGCGTCATCGGCAGGCTGACCGGGATTTATTTCTCACCAGGCGAAACCTATCCGATCATTGGCCGAGCGCCAAAGTTTATTCTGCCCATTATTCTCATGGGAATTGTTGGGGCCATTTCGAGTTTTGCCCTAACCCACCGCATCGGATACGAGAGTATGGTCAGAAAGCAGATGGAGTCCATGGTCGAGAAAGGCTGGCTGACTCCGGAGATAGCTGAAGAACAAATCCGTAAGTCCACGACCGGGACTGCGGCAACGGTTGGTAAGCTCCAGGGCCCGATTGGCGCAGGCATCGTCTACGCGTTAGTGATACTGATAATGACTGCACTCTTCAAGTTGATCAGTATGATCGTTGGCGCTGAAAGTGATTTTAAGCCGTTGCTGGGCGTGACAGCATGGACCTTCCTTGCGCTTGGCATACTCCAATTGGTGCTTCTCATCATCGTCATCTATCTCAAGCCACCTGACGAGATAGACATGATAAACCCGGTCGGCTCGAATCTGGGAGCGCTGCTTTCGGTGGTTGCAGGCTCGACACCGAAGTTTGTCAAAGCCCTCGCAACCTGGGTCGACGTTTTTGGCATTTGGCGCATCTTCCTGCTCTCGATCGGATATGCAGCAGTTTCGCGCAAACTCAGCACGGGGACGGCTGCCGCGTTTCTGATTGCCCTTTACCTGATAGCGGCTGTGATTTTTTCAGCGCTCGCCGCAGCGTTCATGTAGAAGAAAAACCAGTAGCTGGACAAGAAAGAGATGATGAATAGCGAGGTGGCCGCGATTCTTCGGCGGATCGCCGATCTGATGGAACTTCAGAAAGGCGATCAGTTCAAGATCAGATCATACCGGACGGCTGCCGACTCAATAACGGGATTGCAGACCCCGCTCAGCGAGTTGGCAGCCAGGGGCGGCGCGGCCGAGCTACGCAAGCTGCCCGGGATCGGAGATGCCATTAGCAAGCGGATCGTCGACCTGCTCGAGACAGGCACAACCGAGGTCTACGAACAATTGCGAGCCGTGATTTCGGAGACAGTGCTTGACCTGCTGCAAATTGGTGGCGTTGGCATGAAGACGCTCGAGGTTCTGCACCATCAGTTTAAGGTGCGGAGTCTCGATGACTTCGCCAAATTCGTTGCCGGCGGTGGTCTGGAGAGCGTCCCGCGACTTGGCGAGAAAACTCGGGCCCGGATTCGAGCGGCACTGACAAAGCGGGGTTACCAGATCGACGTCCCTGGAGACGCAACCTCTTGAAGGAACGTGCGGAGGAGTTTTTTTCGGGGCTGCAGGATCGCATCTGCAAGGCACTTGAGGAGGCGGACGGTGGCGCTCGTTTTCGCGAGGACAATTGGGTGCGCGAAGGCGGCGGCGGTGGACGCACCCGTGTCATTGAAAATGGGACGCTTTTTGAAAAGGCCGGTGTCAATTTCTCGTCTGTCTATGGCGAATTGCCGGAGGCCTTCGCATCCCGAATAGAACTCGGAGACGGGAGGTCGTTTTATGCAACCGGCATCTCTCTCGTGCTGCATCCTCGTAATCCGCACGTTCCGACCGTTCACGCCAATCTCCGGTATCTTGAAAAAGGAAATGTCGCCTGGTTCGGTGGTGGAACAGATCTGACACCCTACTACCCTGTACGGGAAGACGTCATTCACTTCCATTCAACACTTAGGTCGGTGTGCGACCGGCACGATGCGGGTTACTACGGGCGCTTCAAGAAATGGTGCGACGAGTACTTCTTTATCAAGCATCGCGGGGAGACCCGAGGTGTGGGCGGCATCTTCTTCGATTATCTCAAGGAAAATATCGACTCGCATTTTGACTTTGTCAGGGACCTGGGCGGGAGTTTTCCGGAAGCTTATCTGCCGATTGTCGCGCGGCGGCGGGATCGCGAGTACACGACGGAGGAGCGGGACTTCCAATTGATTCGTCGTGGCCGCTACGCCGAATTCAATCTGATCTATGATCGAGGGACGACGTTTGGGCTCGAGACTGGTGGCCGGACGGAGTCCATACTTATGTCGATGCCTCCACTTGCGCGCTGGGCATACGATTTTCAGCCTCAGCCGGGAAGCGCAGAAGCTGACGCCTGCAGTTATTTCAGGCCTCAGGATTGGCTCAGCTGATCAGCTGCCGACGAAAAACTGAATTCAATCCGAAAATATGTACAGAAATGGGCTGTGCATGCGAATTCACAATGACGACGGAAAGCGCTAACTGTGCGGCAATTGTGGAAGATAAGCGATTCGCTGGGATGTCGAACAGGCTTGGCACTGATCTTGCACTATCTGAAATGTCTGGATAGCTGGAAACGATTGTAAGTGATCTTTATGCGAGCCTAATGCTGGGGAATGTTATTCCCTTTGTTTCGTCGGATCGTCCGTCAACGTCTTTATAGTTTTCATCCCAGCAAAGCTAGCCTTTAACAGGAGAGGTCCTCAAAAGCCTCTCCTGATTTTTTTTGCAGGGGTCAGGGGCCAGGGATCAGGGGTCAGTCGCCGTGAGAAATTTCAGTCTCAGGGTTTCCGAACACCAGGCGCCACAATTCCGTGGGATCCACCTGTCAAGCATTCCATCCAGTGACGTTGAAAGATGTTGAACAGTCGATACGCGACTGACGCGTCGCTCACGGTGACTCCAACTTCCGATTGAACTGATCAAGGGCTCGACGACACCTCCCCAGTAACCTCTTCCCGAGCCCTGACCCCTGACCCCTGCTCCCTATTCCAAAGCTCTCTCAAAATCCCGAACGAGATCCGCCTCGTCCTCGATTCCAGCGGAGACGCGGACCAGGCTTTCACTAATTCCTGTTTGCTCCCGTACCTCGGGCGACAGTTGCAATCCCCACATCGCTGCCGGATGCACCACAAGCGTCTCGAACCCGCCCAGACTCGCCGCACGCGTAGCTAGCTTCAGACCGGAGATCAGTGATTCGGCTGCGCTGTAGCCACCGCGCAACTCAACGCTCAACATTCCCGTGAATCCGCTCATCTGGCTGCCTGCCAGTTCATGCTGGCGATGCGATGTGAGGCCAGGATAATAAACCCGCTCGACCTTTGGATGACTCTCGAGAAACTGCGCCAGCGCCAACCCATTGCTGTTGTGTCTTTGTACGCGCAGTCCCAGGGTGCGAATGCCACGCAGCAGCAACCAGCCATCAAATGGACTCAGCGTCGCCCCAGAGACGATCGCAAACTTCCAGATGCGATCCACCATCTCCGATGTACCAACAATCGCCCCTGCCGTCAGATCGTGGTGGCCGCCCAGGTATTTCGTCGCACTATGCACCACCACATCTATCCCTAGCTCGATGGGCCGTTGATTGATCGGCGTCGCAAAAGTGTTGTCGACCACGGTAGTCGCTTTTGAACTGCGGCCCAGCTCGGCGATCGCTCGCAAATCCGTGATCTGCATCAGGGGATTGGTCGGCGTCTCGACATAGATCAACTTCGTTTGTGGCCGCATTGCTGACACAAACTCGCTAGGATCGGTTTGATCCACGACCGTGCATTCAATTCCCCAGCGTGGAAGGATCTCATTGAAAAGGGTGGTTGAGCCCGCATAGTGGTTGCGTTGCGCAACGATGTGATCACCTTTTTCGAGATGACTGACAACGGTCGCAAAGATGGCCCCCATACCGGAACTGGTCACTAGGGCTGCCTCGCCGCCTTCCAGTGCGGCGATCGTTGCCTCCGCCTGCTTGTGCGTCGGGTTGCCGTAGCGGGTGTAGAAGGCTTCGGGCCTGGCTGCGATGGCGATCTCAGCAAAATCCTCGGCAGTCTCGGCGCTAAAGGTTGTAGTTTGCCAGATGGGGGCACTCACCGCGGCGGTGGTATTAAGATGCTTCGACGTGTGAACGGCTATCGTCTGTGGACCCGCATCCTCGCGCGGTTTCGATGGCTTCATGAAATCTCCGGTGCAATCCCATCCACTGAGCGCCGGTCTGCGGGCCTCAGTGCTGTGACAAGTGAGTGTATCTAAGCGTCACCAGCGCGCGTTTGATGGCAGCGACAGCGGCATCAAAGCGCGAGTCGTCCACAAAGACGATATCGGTGCGGTAGGTCGATGTGTTGAGGATGCTGATTCCGGCCTCAGCGAGGGCGCGACTGATCTCGGCAATGAAACCAACGACCGTAAAGTCGAGCACCGTATCGAAGGCGATCATCCTTCGCCTGGGCAGAACCTGCGCAGTCGAGAAGCGCGAGGAGATGCGCCCCCACTCGTCCTCCGAAAGGATCAGCGTAATCTCGTCCTTGTCGCGAGTCAGCGAAGTGAAGCCCTCAACACCCATCAGGCTCTCAAGCACCTCGGTGTAGAGCGTCAGTGAAAGGCTGACGACAACGAACCGCGTCTCCGGCAGATACAGATTGATCCACATCGCCGCCCCCTTTTTCAGTTGTCAGGTGTCAGTGCGGTCAGTTGGGGGCGAGAGCCCGAGGGCGTTCCAGAGTTCAACCTTCAGGTTGTGTTCAAATGAG
>JBDTUW010000177.1:0-7561 GCA_040007555.1 Acidobacteriota bacterium
AAGTTGTGTTACGAACGGAGAATAGGGCGTTCCGGCTGGTCTGTCAAGAACTTCCTGAATGTTTTTTTGCGACTCCGGTATTGACGGAGCTAAACGTGCTTGAGAAGCAGCTCCAGTTGCCGCCGCAGGTCGCCCAGGGTCTGCGACTTGAAGGCGCCTTTGGTCTCCTCCAGCAATTCGATGGCCTGCTCAGCATCCATCCCGTTGTCGATCCAGGCGGCGGCAAGAAAGACGTTGAGAAACCCGTGCATAACTCCAAATGGGCTGTCGGGTTCATAAGTCAGACGGCGCACCGAACGGACTGGGTGATGCAGGCCCGCTGTCGCTTTGAAGGCTGTCTTCGCCTCCGAGCATCGGGTCATGAACCGTGCCAGTTCGGATGATGAAGGGAATGCTTCCTGCGAGATGCCGCCGGATCTTACTTTCGCCCGCCCGCCCTCTTTCGCGATTTCGGCAATCAATTCCTGCGGATCGCGCGAGATGGGAATTTCCACATAGACTGTGAGAGTCCGGTGCATCTTCTCAAGCAGCCGCTGAATCTCTTCAACCGTTGATGCCCTCGTCTCGATCGTGTCGATGAAAACGCGCCAAGCTCTGGGTCGAGCGTATGCCTTCGATTGAATTCACTGATCGCCGCGAGATCAGCAACGGGATCGGAACCGGCAAGAACGCTCAATTTCCATGGAATCGAGTCGCTGTCATAGTCAAGATGCGCGTCTGCTGCGCGCTCGAATTCGTCCAACCGCGCAACCGGCGTAATAAATCGGCCGAGCATCCAGGCCTCGGCGCTGTGTCGATAGTCGGCGTATCTCGCTACTGCCTGCTGCATCTCCAGTTCCGCAGGCGGAAAGAGTCCGGCGTAGTCGATCGAGTCCGTCAGGAGAATCTCTAATGAACGCATGAAATGAGTCCAGCTTGAATCAGCTCTGCGCGGGGAATGAACTCTTCAGTCCCTCCCAGCATTTGTGATACCCGGTCTGAAGGAGCGGCGTCTCCAGAGCGAAACGCGTCGGGTGGATGACATGGCGCGATTCGAACATAAACGCCAGCGTCTTATCGAGGTATCGTGGCTCGAGTTCCGCTGTGCTCGCACTCTCGAATGTTTCAAGATCGGGGCCGTGAGCCGACATGGAGTTGTGAAGGCTGCCGCCTCCAGGCACAAAACCTGCCGCCTTTGCATCATAGCGCCCGACGATCAGACCCATATACTCGCTCATTACATTCCGGTGAAAGTAGGGTGGCCTGAAGGTCCGTTCCGACACCACCCATCGCGGTGGAAAGATGACGAAGTCCAGATTGGCGGTGCCCGGCGAATCAGACGGCGATGTCAAAACCGTAAAGATTGACGGGTCAGGATGGTCCACGCTCACCGTGTTAATCGTATTGAATCTTGACATGTCGTATTTGCAGGGAGCGTAGTTCCCGTGCCAGGCAACTACGTCGAGAGGTGAATGGTCTATCCTCGCGGACCAGAGATGCCCCTGAAATCTCGCCAGCAGTTCAAAATTCCCTTCGAGGTCTTCGTAATGGGCTGTCGGGGTCAGAAAATCCCGCGGGTGCGCCAGTCCGTTGGCACCGATGATGCCCAGCTCGGGGAGGCGCAGCATCGCGCCATAATTCTCGCAGATGTAACCGCGTGCGTTCTTCCCCAGCAGTTCGACCCGAAACCTCAGGCCGCGCGGAAGCAGCGCGAGCTCACCCGGAGCGATATCAATCTGCCCCAGTTCAGTGGCAAGGCGCAACGAGCCCTGCTCAGGCACGATCAGCATTTCACCATCAGCGTTGTAGATGAATCGATCTCGCATCGACTCGTTAGCCGCATAGATATGAATGCCCAGCCCGAACTGCGACGCGACGTTGCCGTTGCCGGCGATTGTCGTCATTCCGTCGACAAAGTCCGTCGGCTCATCGGGGATCGGTAATGGGTCCCAGCGAAGCTGATTCGGAGAAACGAGCACCTCATCAAAAGGCGCGCTCTTCCAGTGCGAGTCGGGCATTTGAGTGAATGGATCGTGGAGAACTGATGGACGAATGCGATAAAGCCAGGACCGGCGATTCTGCGCGCGTGCAGTGGTGAAGGAAGTCCCGCTCAACTGCTCGGCATAGAGACCAAATGGTGGCCGTTGTGGAGAGTTCTGGCCCTGCGGCAGCGCCCCGGTGAGCGCTTCAGTGGCAAACTCGTTGCCAAACCCGGATTGATAGGCCCTCCGGTTCTCATCTTCCATCAGAGATTCCCTCGGCGCCCCTGCTCCGTTTCGATCGACTCGAAGAGCGCCTTGAAATTCCCTTTGCCAAAGCCCCGACAGCCCTTGCGCTGAATTATTTCGAAGAAGAGCGTTGGTCGGTCCTCAACTGGTTTCGTGAAGATCTGCAGCAGATACCCTTCATCGTCCCGGTCGACGAGAATCCCCAGATCACGGATCACCTGAAGTGGTTCGTCGATCTCCCCAACACGGCTGCCGAGTGTTTGATAGTACTCTTCCGGTACCCGCAGGAACTCGACACCTTGAGCGTGGAGCTTTCCAATCGTCCCGATCGCGTCGTTGGTAGCCAGTGCGATGTGCTGAGCGCCCGGGCCCTCATATGCTTCGATATACTCCTGAATCTGACTCTTTCGTCTGCCCGGGGCCGGCTCGTTGATCGGAAACATGATCGCGTGAGAGTCATCTGACATGACGATACTCATGAGCGCGCTGTATTCAGTCGAGATGTCCTTGTCGTCAAACGTTATGTAGCGGCGAAAACCAAGCACGTTGCTGTAGAAGTCTGCCCATTCGTTCATCCTGCCGAGTTCCACATTGCCGACGATGTGGTCGATTCTCTTGATCCCCGTTTCGCGACCACGCACCTCGGCGCGTTCATAGCCTGGAAGAAAAGGACCATCGTAGTCCTGGCGGGAGATGAAGGAATGGATGGTATCACCGTATGTGTGAATCGCCGCACGCCGAACCTTGCCGTGCGCATCCTGCAAGGTGATCGGTTCGAAGGCAGGCCTGGCGCCCCGGGAGACCGTTATTTCGAAGGCGCGATCGGCGTCATCGACTTCAAAGGCAATATCCCGGACCCCGTCGCCATGGCGCTTGAGCATTTCATTCGCCGCATGACTCGCCTCAAGGGGCGTTGTCAAAACGAGATTAACCGATCCCTGTCTCAGGGCGTAGGACGTGTGCGACCGTTGACCAGTCTCGAGACCGGCATAGGCGAACTGTGAAAAACCGAACGCCTCGCGGTAGTAATATGCAGACTGCTTGGCATTACCCACGAAGAATTCAACGTGGTCAATGCGCCTCAGCTTTAGCGGATGCTCTTCCATTTCTAAACGCCGTTTTGCTAAGAGAAGCAGGGACTTTGACGGTGAAACGTCTGTTTCGTTGTAGATTTTCTGCGTCAAATTTCCAACGCTTTCAGCATGCCTTCGATAAAATTGCGCGTTACATCCTTCAGGTAATTGTACGACGGGATGACAAAGAGTACCGGTTGCATTTCTGAGTAGTCATAGCTCGTGTTGATCACCTCTTCAATGCTGAATGGGCGCCGTTCGACTTCCTCTGAGAAGGCATGCTCAAGCTCGCTAAACGAGGAAAGAAGGCCTGCTCCAAGTGCCTTGATCTCCGACCCATCCTCGATTAGTCCAAACTCGACGGTGTACCAGTAGAGTCGGCTCAGATGTTCAAGACCTCGCGTGTCAGCCAACCGCGCGCCTCGACCGATAAACTGTGAAAACGCCGCAAAATCTCCATTGGTGAAGTTTGGAATATGACCGATCACCTCGTGAATTATGTCCGGTTCGGGGGTGTAGTCCGGGCGCGAATGGTGACGCACGTACTGCGTGCACAGCATTGTGCGTTTCTCCAGCCAGGTCAGAAAGGCGCGCGGCTCGACCAGACCTTCGATCGGCGCCAGATGAAAACCCGAGAACTCCCGCAGTTTGCGATCGAGATCGACGAGTTGTGGGATCTGATCACGGCCGATATTGAGATTGTGTTTTGCGCGCAGATAGGACGAACACGCCCTTCGCTCGTGTGCCTCTTCGAGCTGGTCATACACAAAACGCCAGACTCCGGTTTCGCTCTCGCGATAATCGACCGACGGAATGACGGCATGCGCTCCCGACCGCCTTGCAGTGCGATAGTCCCTCGCGAGGCTACTGATTCGCTCGCGTCGAACCAGATAATCCGGATCGTGCGCACCCGGATGATCGATGCTCAGCTGGCTGATCTCCTCCGCCGCGACGTCGTCAACGAGATTGCGCAACAGCGGCTCCGTATTCGTTTTTGTTTCGCCCTGCGTTTGCACTGTGCCTCCACTCTTCAGATGGTCGGGGGCTGCTACAGGATGCCTGCGCCGCTCTCAGCTGAGTGCGTCACGAGCAGGCTCGAGTCGCCGGTTGCGAGTTCGAGCCAATCGGCGTGAAGTGCGTTCCTGCCCGCCGTGGCGTCGAAGAAGGCACGTTGAAGAGCCGTTGTTACCGGACCGCGTGTGCCGGATCCCACGGACTTTCCGTCGATTTGGCGAACAGGAATGACCTCGGATGCGGTGCCTGTCACGAATACTTCTTCCGCTTCGAGCAGATCACTGACGCGAATGGTTGTGATGTCGACGCGGTAGCCCAGATCGCGAGCAAGTTCGATTACTGACCTGCGGGTAATTCCCAGGAGAATTGAGGATTTCTCGTCGTTGGTGATCAACCGGCCATCGCGTACGAGAAAGACATTCGCGATCGAAGCCTCGGCGACATTGCCCTGAGTGTCAAGAAGAATCGCCTCATCGAAGCCACGCTTCGCCGCCTCAGAGACGGCAAGGCGCGAGTTGAGATACTGCCCTGATGCTTTCGCGGTGGTCGGCATCATGTCCGAGCTGAACTTGCGCCAGGGGGATATCGTCGCGCGGATTCCACTCTCGATGCCCTTCGCTCCATGAGGATTTTCGAATCGCCAGACAAGAATCAGGAAACCTACCGGACATTCCGCGCGAATTCCAAGATTCGCACTCTCGAGATAGCAGAGGTGACGGAGGTAGCAATTGCCAAAGCCATTCTTTGCGATGACAGCGTGAGTAGCCTCCACCAATTGGTCCCTGGTGAACGGGATCTCCATTCCATAGGTCTCGGCCGAGGCGAAGAGGCGATCCATATGAGCGCTAAGACGAAAGACGGCGGTGCCGCGCTCGGTAAGGTACGCGCGTGTACCCTCAAAGACGCCAGTGCCATAGTGCAGCGCATGCGTTGAGGAATGCACTTGCGCCTCGTCCCACGCGATCATCCGGCCGTTCATCCAGACCCATTTTGTCTCAGTAAATGCCATCGATACCTCCATCTTGGACCAGCCCCCCCGGTTGCCCTGCCCCCCACCACATGAAATCTCCAGCACCTTTATCCTAGCCCTCACTCGGTGACATTTAAAGATGGATGACATCCTTTTGCATATTCTTTCCTTAATATTGTAAGGTCGAACGTACAAATGACTTTCGAAGCCATAAGACAGCTTGATGAGATTGGTTGGAAGATCCTAAGGGAGCTTCAAGAGAATGGGCGAATGACGTTTGCGGAGTTGGGCAGGCGCGTCAGCCTGTCGATTCCGGCGGTGACTGAGCGAGTCCGGCGTCTTGAGGATGCGGGAGTCATCACCGGCTACCGTGTCGAGATCGATCGCGCCAAAATCGGCCTTCCGATCACCGCCTTTGTGAGACTGAGCATCGTCGGCGACATTTCTTCGAAGCTGACTGCGACCCTCAAGGAAATACCCGAAGTCATGGAGTGTTATCGGGTCACCGGAAGCGACTCATTCATTCTGAAGATTCACGTCTCCTCCGTAGGGCATCTCGAACAGGTGATCGACAAATTCGGCCCCTATGGCACGACGACCACAACCGTCGTCTTGTCGACTCTGGTCTCGCGCCGAACCATTGAAGGATCAGCGCTGAATCGATGAGTTGGTTTGTCTGTCAGCGCCATTCCTTACTTTTCAATCAGCGCGATTCTTCGCTCGCCGTAGTTAAAAACAATCTTGAACTTGCTGAGAAATGCCCCGCCGATATTGCCGGCGCTATAAGGGTTCGCAAAGGCACCGCTTTTGGCAAGTGAAAAGTTGACTTGAGGATTAGCGAATCGGTGACCCGCGATCTCGAACCAGTTGAGTTTGCCGCGCGCCACCGCGACCGTGCCGCCGACGCCGCCGGCGACAGCGGATTGCGTCTGTCTCCCCTCGAGCAGCAGATACTTGTCGACCGCGGGCGAGTGAAAGGAAACCGTATTATCGGCGCCGGTATCGAGGCGAAAGACGTCCTCGCGATCGCCCTCGAACCGGCACCTGATATGGGGAATGTTGCTGTCGATAAACATTTCCTGCCAGGTGCCCTCTTCGAGCTTGAAGGTTGTAGGCTCACGGAGTTCGAGGGTTGGAGTTGCAGAATCGAGCGTCACCACCGACCGGGCGAAGAGGTCGTAGCCGCATAGCCCGGCGATCTCTTCTCCGATCGCGCGCGAGATCGCAGCAAAATCGATTTCTACATAGAGCGGATTGCGGATGACGAGTTGCCCGAGTTCGAACTTCTTGCCACGTCGGAAGGGTGACTGGATGGTACCACCAACCCCACGTACCGGAACCTTGCCAAAGCTTTCCATGCCGCTTTCGTTGGCGACCCTGGGCGTAATGATCATGGCGCCGGCGCCGCTATCGAGCAGGAACCAACCAGCAAAGCGGCCATCGATCATCGGCTTGACCAGCAGATGACCGCTTCGGGCGCGTTTGATCTCAAGCCGTGGGGAGGCATCGCGAATCCAGTCGGTGTCGATTGGCTTTCTGGGAGCTAACGTGAAGAGTTCTGTCGAGGCGTTCGCACCTTTGCTGACATTCTCCACCTGATACCGAGTGGTGGAACTCTCGTTGATCGCGATCATCGTCAGGGGCACTGCAACGCCGAACCTGGTTTGATAGGACTCAAAGGTCCAGGTCTGCGTCTTCCCGGTTGAACGGTACTTGAATTTTGCCGGGAGCCAGGTTTTTCGATCGACGGCAACTTCGGCCTCAAGGATACCGGCTCTGCGTTTCAACCCGAGGTGAACCTGTTCGTCGCCGGGTTCGACGCTGGCGAGGGCGATCTCGAACGGGCTGTCCGGTGCGAGCCAGCGATTGCTGAGCACCCAGAACTCGGTCTGGAAAGACTCGAGGTCTTCCATTTCGAGGCGTCGTTCAAGTCCGGCCCAGTTTGATACCCAGCCGGTCTGCCCATCGAAGCGCAGGCTCATGCTTATCGGGCCCTGGAGTTCGTGAAACAGGCTGCCATCGGGTTTGTAGCGCCACCGAAACTTTCCCTTGAGTTCGAGGAAGTCCGCCCCGCCATCAATTGCAAGACCGTTCTCAAGTTTCGTGAGTGCCGCATAGCCAACCGCGGCACGCACCTTCTCAAGGACGTCAGTGACTGTCAGAGGGCGCGCAGGTGCCTGTGCTGTCGCAACGGCGTGCACGAGAATGAGCAGTGAGATTAAGAGGTAACGCTTCATAGTTGCCAGTTGCCAGTTGTCAGTTGTCAGTTGGTCAGTTGTCGCTTGTCATTGGTCAGT
>JBDTUW010000178.1:0-7559 GCA_040007555.1 Acidobacteriota bacterium
CGTCGCCAGTCTCGGCAAGGATTTCGCGAGCACCAGCGAGGTCGGCATCGAGCTTCTTCAATGCGCGAAACCTCTCGACCAGCGGCTCCAGCTCCCGATGCTGACGTGTGACCTTTGTATAGAGATTCTGATCAGAAATGATCGATGGATCGGCCATTTGCTCATTCAGTTCCTCAAAGGTCCTTTCGATGTTTTCCAGCCTCTCAAACATAAATCCCTTTCACGAGAGCGGTACCGGCTCGAGATTACGCTGCGGCTCGAGATCACGCTGTGGCTCGAGCTTGAGCGATTCAGTCAACGCGTAGATGGCCACCTCAAGCTGATCGTCAGATGGCTCGCGCGTGGTCAGGTTCTGCATCCAGATGCCGGGGCGCGTGATAAACGAGAAAAACGCGCTCGTTTCCTTCTTTCCTGCGGCACGGATGATTTCGTACGAGATGCCCGCGATGAGGGGAATCAACGCGATCCGCGTCAACATGTTGAACGCCAGCGAGTCGAACTTGACGACTGAAAAGAGCACTATTGAAACCAGCATGACGATCATCAGGAAACTGGTGCCGCACCGCGGGTGCTGCCTCGGAAAGCGGCGCGCATTGGCAACCGTCAGATCCTGCCCCGCTTCCCACGCATAAACGGTCTTATGCTCAGCGCCGTGATACTCAAAGACCCGTTTGATATCGCGCATCTTCGAGAACGTCCAGATCATCACAATAAAGAAACTCATCCGAATCAAGCCGTCGACGAGATTGAATGCAACCGAAGGCCGGACCGGTTTCATGTACGCCTGGAGCCAAAGCCAGGCTTCGCGATACCAGGGCTCCGCCGCGAGACTGGCAGAATCAAGTGAGAATTGCGGCGCATTCCCCCAACCAAAGTTGATAAAGATCGCATTGGTCACCAGCAGCGGAAGGACGATAAAGAGCAAAACATTGAAGAAGAGCGCGAATGCTATGGAGCCCGCAGCCGTTGCGGTAGCATTGACCCCGCTCTGGCCCTTCTCAGTCGCGACCGGCTCTGTGCCGGCGAGTTCCCGGCGAAGGTAAGGCGATTCAATGGCGTGCGCTGTAGTCATCAACGCGCCTGTGACGGCCGCGGCCTCAAGCGCCGGCTCGATCCTTCGAACTTTCTCTCCTTCTTCGGCAGTCTGGTCTTCAAAGACTACTGTCGCGGAGAAGTTGAGCGCCTTAATGCCGAGGAGCATCGAGTGAATAAGCACGACGCTGCCACGAAGAATTGGAATCTTGAGAAAAGGGTACTTCTCATCGAGCCGCGGGAGTGCCTCAGCCTTAAGCGCCATGCTCCCGTCACTACGTCTGACCGCGACAGCGTAGGAATTAGGCGCGCGCATCATGACGCCCTCGATGACTGCCTGCCCACCAACAATGATCTCTTTCTGAGGTTTCATTTACCCATTCCTCCGAGCGCTCCCAATAACAGCGAACGCCCCCCACCAAAACAAACCATCCAACAAAAAAAGGCCCAAAAAACATCAACGCCACAGCTGACATCCCGTGAACGGCCGAGCCTGGTAGGGTTCGCACCGTTTTTGGACCGCTGTGGCGTGATTATAGCTGCTAACGGTGGCCGTAGACGAATCTCAATGAGCGCGAATTGCGCTTCGCCGAGGCTTCGTTGTGGTCTCTCCCAACCATTTCGGTTCTGCCTGAAGGCTTTCAGGTGGTAGCAGGTTCGGGTCTCTTGCCATACTTCCTCTGGAAGCGCTCGATGCGGCCGGCAGTGTCGACGAGTTTCTGTTTGCCGGTAAAGAACGGATGGCAGGCCGAGCAGATTTCGACGTGGATCTCTTTCTTCGTTGATCGTGTGACGAAAGTGTCGCCACAGGCGCACGTCACCTTCGTATCTTCGTATCTGGGATGAATACCCGGTTTCATGTCTGTATCTCCTTCTCTTCAAGACAGCGGCAACCGGCAAGTACGGTCGCCATAGGCCGGATGGAGGAAATTCACCGTCCGGCTGCCAAACGATAACGGTAGCCGATGATTAGGGGAGAGTCAAGCAAGGCGCCATCCTTTAGGGCAGCGACCCGCCTCTGCGTTAAGTTTTCGCTGCCGTCAGCTGTCCTGTCCGCCAGCTGCTCTTGCCCAGAACTCTGTCGAGCGCTATCTTTCAGCTTCCCAAAGTCGGACTCCATCAACGAGAACAACTATGAAATCGCATCATTCGCGTCGCTTGCTCCTTCTCGGTGCCCTCGCCCTCCTCCTGCCGTTTTCGGGCCAGGACGTCGCTACTATGGCGCAGGATCGACTTTCCCGGATCGCACAGTCAGTGACTATCAGTCGCGATACGTGGGGCGTCCCCCACGTCGAAGGCCCGACCGATGCCTCCGTTGTCTTCGGCTACCTCTATGCACAGGCAGAAGACAATTTCTGGCAGATCGAGGACAGCTATATCCAGTCGCTTGGTCGTGCCTCCGAGGTTTATGGCGAACGCATGCTCGAGGCAGATCTGCTCAACCGGGCTCTCGAGATAGCCGAGATATCCCGCGCTGAATATCCAAAGCTCGACAGCCAGATGCATTCGATATGCGAGGCAGCAGCTGACGGACTTAACTACTTTCTCGAGAAAAATCCGCAGGTTAAGCCCCGCCTGATCACGAAGTTTGAGCCTTGGCACGTTCTTGCGTTTGGCCGATTTGCGCAGTATCAACTGTTTATCTACCGTCGGGCTGGCATCAGAGAAGCGGAGATACGCAGCGCCGCCGTCGAGGTGAAGGCGAACGGATTGACCAGTTTGCTTCCTCCCCTCGAGCGCGATGCAGTTGCTGAATCATCCCTCTTTGATGAGATCGTCGGATCGAACACGTGGGCGATCAGCGCAAAAAAGAGTGCCAGCGGCCGGGCGATGCTGCTCATCAATCCCCACCAGCCGTTCTTTGGCCCCGGTCAGTGGATCGAAGGCCACGTGCGCAGTGCGAGCGGATGGAACCTCGCCGGCGCAAACTTCCCAGGCTCTCCTTTTCCGACACTCGGGCACAACGAGAATCTTGGTTGGAGCCACACTGTCAATGCTCCTGACATCGTGGATGTCTGGCAGGAGACGTTCGATGACCCGAAGAATCCGCTGAACTATCGTTACGGCAGCGAATATCGCAAGGCCACGGAATGGAGCGCGACTGTCGCCGTCAAGGGCGAGAATGGAACGCAGACACGAACCTTCAAGTTCAGAAAGACTCATCACGGCCCGGTAGTCGCCGTTCGCGATGGCAAGCCCCTGACGGTAAGGATGGCAAAGTTCGAGGACTCCGGTGGACTCGAACAGCGCTACTTAATGGGGAAGGCGCGCAACCTGAACGAATTTCGCGCGGCGATGGCGCGCGTTGCAGTTCCGATGTTCAACACGATGTACGCGGATCGTGATGGAAATATCTGGTATCTTTACAATGCCGCCGTTCCAAAACGCAGCCTGAAATACGACTGGTCCAAGCCCGTAGACGGCTCCGATCCGGGAGCGGAATGGCAGGGTTATCACACGCTCGCTGACCTGCCTCAAAGTCTCAACCCGACCTCAGGCTATCTGCAGAATTGCAATGCAACTCCGTTCCTTGCCACCGAAGAAGGACAGGGCAATCCAGACCCGCGCAACTATCCCGTATACATGGTTAGTGAGTCGGACAACGCGCGCTCCCGCATGTCCCGGCGGCTACTTTCGAGCAAGGCTAAATTCGCCTTTGACGACTGGGCGACTGCCGCCTTTGACACAAAGGTAATTGAAGCCGAGACCCAGATTCCTTTGCTAGCCTCAGAATGGGAGAAGCTAAAGACGGCCGATCCCGCGCGCGCCGAGAAGACAGCGGCTGCAATCGCTGTCCTGAAGGGCTGGAACGGAGTCAGCAGCAACGATTCCGAGGCAATGACTGTTTTCAGCTTGTGGTTCTACACCCGGACCCGTGCCGGGATGCCTCCAAAGGGAGACACCTTTGGGCAGGTGACTATCCTCGAAAACGTCCTCGGCGAGCTTAAGGCGCAATGGGGTGACTGGCGCGTCGCGTGGGGCGAGATCAACCGGATTCAACGCGTTCACACCAGTGGATTCCTTGAGCCGTTTAGTGACGAAAAGCCCAGCCTGCCGGTCGCAGGAGGACCTGGGGATCCGATTGGCATTATCTTCAACTTCTACTCACCCGCGGCCAAGGGGCAGAAACGCCGCTACGGCACCGCCGGCCACTCGTTCGTCAGCACCGTTGAGTTTGCTCCGAAAGTGCTGGCGCGGTCATTGCTTCAGTTTGGACAGAACGCGGACCCTCAATCGCCGCACTATTTCGATCAGGCACAGCTTTACTCGAAGAAGCAGTTCAAGAATGCGTGGTTCACTCGGGAAGAGATCAAGGCAAATCTTGAAGGTGTCTATCATCCCGGTGAGATGAGGGCTACACGTGCGGCCGGGCGCTGAGTAGGGGTCTGCTTCGTGGTTTAGACAGGGGGAGTAGTGCTCTGGTACCCGATCATTCTCGTTGCGGCTCTGACTGGGATGTCGCTGGGCTCGGAGATGGCGCAGAGAGCGGCTCCACCCTCACCGCTCACTTGCGATCGAAACCATCTCACATCGTTCACGGGCCGAGTGGTCAGTTATCGACGGCAGATGGGGCAGATGGGGCAGAAGGGTCAGAATGGGAGGATCACGCTTCGTGTTCACACCGATGACGCGACGACCGAGGATTTCTCGATTCGCCTCGGTGCGTCAGAGGACGGTTCAAAGCACTTCCTCATGCGTGGTCAGCCATTCAAACCGAGTGATTGGACACTCGTTGAAGCGACGCGCACGCGGCTGCGACCGAAGATGAGAGCGATTGTGTGGGTTTGTGATGACGGCTCGGCGCCAGTCATCGACTGGCGCCCTTTTGAGCCGTGATGCGAGCCGCGCTCAAGGCGCGTTTCTCGTGAGTGCTATTTTCCAGAGCGATAGCTGACCCACTGGGAAGCCATCCGAGAAGACTGACCCGACGTGAAGAGGAACATGCACGAGTCGTCGGT
The DNA here is from genome assembly GCA_040007555.1 of Acidobacteriota bacterium. GTDB lineage: Bacteria > Acidobacteriota > Blastocatellia > RBC074 > RBC074 > JANNRD01. The sequence goes on from JBDTUW010000178.1 coordinate 4,992, forward strand.
GTAATCCATGAAGTTGGTAATGGGGTCCACTCCCGCATCCCTCGTGCAGGTATTCCGGCCAACCGGACAACCGAAAGCCGCTGAACGCTCGGCTGCAGTATCACTCACGGAATCGCCATTTCCATTACAGCCGCTCTGGAAGGTGTGGTAGAGACCAAGCCAGTGGCCCACTTCGTGGGTTGCAGTATCCCCGAGGTTGTAAGGTGTATACGTGCTCCCGGGGAATGACCCCCAGAAACAGACCACGCCGTCCTGTTTTGGCGAGCCCTTATAGCTGGATGGGAAGGTCGCCCAACCCAGATATCCAGCGCCTTCATTTGTATAAATATTCAGATCATCCGCAGTTCCGATGCGAAGGGCGTTCTTCATGTTCCGCTCGGCCGTAGTTCCGGGACCGGCTTTGTACCAGCTGGAACTGACAGTGTAGTCAGTGCCGGCGAGGACGAAGCTGAAACCGGTATTCGCGCCTGACCCGCCGGGGGCTTGGCCAGCATAAGCGGAGTTGAGAACGTTGATCTGAGCACTGATCCACGAAGCTGGCACATAACCAGTGGCTGACTGGCCGGCGCTGTTGGTGATGACGTGGACATAGACGTTGATCGTCGCCGGTGGTCCCGGTGCCGCGGCTGCTTCGGAGATGCTGTCGTAGTCGGTTGCGGCGGCATTCCTCACCGGTCGCACTTCTCGTGGACCTAGATCGCGAGGGGTGACGCCGGGATTCCCGGGATCGGTCGAGTCCTCGACGGGCTCCGCCGTTTCAAAGCACCTGCGACCCGCCTCGATGAACGCCCGTTGCGACGTGAAGACTGCTCCATCTGGCGCTTCGAACGTGCCATCCGACTGCATCGCCGCGCGAGTCACCGGAACGTCCTCAACCTGACTCTGTCTCGCGGATGCGCCTCCGATACTGAAGGCAAAGAACAGCAGAGTCGACAACGCAAATAAGAGTGAAAGCTTGCGTAACATATGTTCTCCTGAGCGGCAAGAAGGTACCGCCATTGGATCCTGGCAAACTGGTAAAACAGCCGAGACGTTCCGCGGCCCGGCAAGAATGCTTCTTCCGTCGCAGAGTTGCTGCTTTCCGAGGCGCGCAGCTACTCCACTTTGGGGCGTGACTTTGTTGCAGCACTCTACGGCAGGTCTGAAGGCGAGTCAATGCTCAATTTCAACAAGGTTGGAAGGAAATCAAAGAGGTTGGAGAAGGACTTATCCGGGTGGTGGGAGGCCGCGTGACGGACTGCTGAGTATGCTAGTATGCCGTTTTCAAATGTGGCGCAGCTTATCGAGGTCGGGTACTTGCTCTTCTATCATTTCTTAAGACATCTGGTTCACACGGTTTGCCGCATTTACTTCCGCATCGAGTTTCACGATGTGGAAAGAGTGCCCATCCGGGGCCCGGTGATCCTTGCGCCCAATCACGCCAGCTTTCTGGATCCTGTGTGGGTGTCGATTCCGATCGGTCGCCGGCTGCGATATATGACCTGGGACAAGATGTTCAGAGTCCCGCTCCTCGGGCCGTTGATGAGGGTCTTTGGCGCCTTTCCGGTAAAGGTGGAGATCGGGGACCGCGGAGCGATCAGGCACTCGGTCGAGCATCTTCGCGCAGGCGGCGCACTGATGATCTTTCCGGAAGGAGGACGGACGAGGAATGGTCAGTTGATGGGTTTCAAACCAGGGGTGATCCAGTTAGCTTTGACGACAGGCGCCCCGATCGTGCCGGTGACGATTATTGGCGGGTACCGCGTCTACTCACCGTGGCACAAGTTTCCACGGCCATTGAAGTTGCGGCTCTACTATCACGAACCGATTGCCCTCACGCCTCCCGAAGACGAAGCGCAGATGAAGGCCTACCTGAAAGAGCAGGCAGAGAGGCTGCGCTCAATCGTGGCCACCCGGCTACCGGATGCGGGAGTACAACTTGAGGCGGCTCACGACGAGGCACGGTGATTTGTGATGTTCGTGCTCTTTTGCAGAGGGTAGCCGTTATGCTAGATTTACCGGTCTGCGCCCGGCAGAGGAGATTTCAGCCTATTGTCCCAGGGTAGCTCAGTCGGTTAGAGCGGCGGATTCATAACCCGCAGGTCGGCGGTTCGAGCCCGCCCCCTGGGACCTTTTAAATCAATAGGTTGCAAGAAGGCGTCTCGGCCTCGCCTATCCCATGTGACACATTCAGCGCCACATAGGAGCCGAAAACGGTGCGCCTTCGCCCGGTTGCTTTTAACTCTGCAATCTCATTTCTTGCTTCGAGTCGCCCACCTCATCAGAATCCTCACAATTCGGAAAAAAATCAGGCTCATCCTGCGATTCGCCATCCATGGACCGGCCAACATTGAAACCTATCAAATTGTCACAAGGAGCGGATGACGAGAACGACGCCGGGAGCGAACCTGAGGAGAACGCCGCCAGCGCCTTCGGAGCGTCACTCAGCGAAAGCCCCGTCTTGCCCGCCAGCGAGATGCCGGCCAGCGTGAAGTTCCCGACGCTGGCCAGTTTGAACTGGCACGCGGACAGGTTCACGACCGCCTGGCCGAATTCCTTGAGCTGGGCACAGGCGGCCAGGTTACCGGC
>JBDTUW010000179.1:0-7549 GCA_040007555.1 Acidobacteriota bacterium
GCGATCGGGATCAGCGGCGACACGGTCGTCGTCGGGGCCACTGGCGATGAGTCTGCCAGGGGCTCGGCCTACGTCTTTGAGCGGAACAAGGGCGGTGCGGACAACTGGGGCGAGGTCAGGAAACTGACCGCCTCGGACGGTGCGGTAGCGGATCAGCTCGGCTTCGCGGTCGGGATCAGCGGCGATACGGTCGTCGTCGGGGCTGGTGGCGACGACATGTTCAAAGGCTCGGCCTATATCTACGAGCGGAATAAAGGCGGTGCTGACAACTGGGGCGAGGTCAGGAAACTGATCGCCTCGGACGGCGAGGGGGCTGCCGATTTCGGACACTCGGTTGGCATCTGTGGTGACACGGTCGTCGCCGGCGCGCGCGAGCAGGGCGGAAATGGTGCGGCGTACATCTACGAGCGGAACAAGGGCGGGGCCGACAACTGGGGCGAGGTCAAGAGGCTAACTGCCTCGGACGGCGTGGAGTCTGACCTCTTTGGCTCCTGGGTCGACATCAGCGGCGACACGGTAATCAGTGGGGCTCCTGGCGAGGACTTCCAAAAGAGAGGCGCTACCTACGTCTTTGAACGGAACAAGGGTGGGGCCGACAACTGGGGGGAGGTCAGGAAGGTGACCGCCTCTGACGGCGTAGCGGGTGACTCTTTCGGCGGTTCGGTTGCGATCAGCGTCGACACGATCGTCGCCGGGGCGCCTGGTGACGACTCAAAGAGAGGCTCGGCCTACATCTTCACGCTCTTTCCTGAGGCAGTGAGTGTCTCAGCTGCCAATTTCCAGGTGGCTGTGCTGGCCCCGGAGATGATCGTTGCCGTATTTGGCCTAGATCTGGCAACGGGCACAGAAGTCGCTGCCACGATCCCGCTTCCGACGAACTTGCTGGGCACCAAAGTAACTGTCAAAGACAGCGCAGGAATAGAACGACTCGCACAGCTCTTCTTTGTTTCACCCGGGCAAGTGAATTACTACGTTCCTGCGGGCACAGCCATCGGGCCGGCGACCGTGAAGATCACGAGCGGTTCGGGTCAGATTTCATTTGGTACGATCGAGATCGCTGCGATCGCCCCAGGGATCTTCACAGCCAACTCAACGGGACAGGGTATTGCGGCGGCCCTTGCGCTGCGCGTGCGCGGCGCGCAGCAGACCTACGAGCAGATTTCGACATATGACGCCGGAACGAGCAGCTTCGTCCCGATCCCGATTGATCTCGGGCCGGCGGGAGACCAGGTCTTCCTGGTTATGTACGGGACCGGATTTCGCTTTCGCAGCAGCGATGGTGGTGTCAGCGTGAGGGTGGGCGGGCGAACCCTGCAGTCTTTGTTCTCCGGCATGATCGGCGGCTTTGTGGGACTTGATCAGATGAATATCAGCCCGTTGCCGCGCGATCTCGCGGGGGCGGGTGCGGTCAACATCGAAATCACCGTTGATGGGAAAGCGGCGAACGTGACGACAGTGTCGATCAGATAAGCGCCGACAGCAGGCGATCGACAGAGACCAGACTTCAGGGGGATCAGGTAACGCCATGAAGGAATATCTCACACGAAGGCGCGAAAGACGTTAAAGCCTCTCCCCTACTCTAGCGGCTTCGCGTGAGATATTGATTGGGGCTCAGCCTCACACCTTATCGAAGTGCTGATAGCGGCGCGCGCGCTGTTCACCGACGGACCGGTTCGCCGCTTCAAAGACCTGGCGAATCTGGTTGAAGTCTCGTGATTCAAGGGCTATCTCGAGGACCTGTAGCCCGGCGATGAGCTCGCTCAACGCCATTGAAATATTGGGCTGGTTGGTCAGAACGATGTCGCGCCACACTCGCCAACTGCTCGCGCCGAGTCTGGTCATATCGTTCCACCCGCCGGCTGCGAGTCGTTGCGCCAGATCGCGCGGTGCCTCATCTTCCTCTGACTCTGGTGCAAGCAGCGACGACAATTCGCTTGAGAGCAACTGCGGCAGATGGCTGATCAGCGCCACCGCCCGGTCATGATCAGCAGCGTCGACCGTTAATGGTCGCGCGCCAATCTTCGTCACCAGACTGACCAGTCGATCGAAAGCTCTTTGAGAGGCTTGCGCTCCGCCGACAAGGGCATAGGTAGCACGATCAAAGAGATCGGCGCGCGCATATTCGACACCAGTATGTTCACTTCCCGCCATCGGGTGTCCGCCGACGAAGTGTGTGCCAGCCGGCAGTGAATCTGCGGCGACGCGGCAGATCTCGGTCTTCGTGCTGCCGGCATCGGTGACAATTGCGCCGGTCGCGATCTGGTTTCCCGAGGTGCGGAGAAAGTCGATGATCGCTCCGATAGGAGATGCAAGATAGACGAGGTCAGCGTCACATCTCTCGCCGTTCCGAAAACTGAGCTCGATTGCATCGATAATTCCGCGTTCGAGTGCGAGGTGTGGTCCACGCGAGCCGCCACTCGCTGTGATCCGCCCGGAAAACCCCGCGCGTCTCAGCGCGAGCGCAAACGAACCGCCGATCAGTCCGCAACCGATGATCGTGACGTGGGAAAAATCGTCCATATCCAAACCTGGTGTTCGCCTTCCAACGCTCCGTCCTTACAGTTTCCTCTCAACCGCAGGCGCGATTAATCGCAGTTGATCGAGGAGTTTGGCGAACTGTTCGGGCCAGAGGGATTGCGCTCCGTCACAGAGGGCGCGCTCGGGATCGTGATGGACCTCGATGAGGAGTCCGTCGGCGCCCGCGGCAACTGCCGCCCGTGCCATCGGTGGAACCTTATCGCGACGTCCGGTCCCGTGACTGGGATCAACGATAACTGGCAGGTGCGAGAGCTTCTTAATCACGGGAATCGCCGAAATATCCAGTGTGTTTCGCGTATACGTTTCGAAAGTCCTTATTCCGCGCTCGCAGATGATCACTTCATGGTTGCCGCCGGCCATCAGGTACTCCGCAGAGAGAAGGGTTTCTTCAATGGTCGCAGCCGGACCTCGCTTCAGAAGGACGGGCTTATTCAGCTTGGCGAGGTCCTTCAGCAGGTTAAAGTTCTGCATATTGCGAGCGCCAACCTGCAGAATGTCGACATAGCGCATGAACATCGGAATCTGCGATGACTCCATGATTTCCGAAACCGTCAACATCCCGTGTCGATCGGCTGCCTCGCGAAGGAAGCGAAGTCCCTCCTCACCGAGGCCCTGAAAGCTGTACGGCGAAGTCCGTGGCTTGAAGGCGCCTCCTCGCATGACCCGTACATTAAGGCTTGAGATCGCGGCGGCGATCGTTTCGACCTGTTCGCGGCTCTCAACCGTGCACGGACCGGCCATGAGGATTACCTCATCGCCGCCGATGGTAGTGTCACCGACGCGGATGCGCGTTCCTTCTGGTTTGAACGCGCGTGAGGCGAGCTTGAACGGCGAGCTGATACGGACGACTTCGTGCACACCTTCGAGAAGTTCAATATCACGCGTGTCGGTAATCTGCGCTCCGACGGCACCGAGAATCGTATACCTGGCTCCAGTCGAACGATGAATATCAAATCCCCAGTTAACCAGGCGATCAACCACCCTGGTGATATCTTCTTCCGAAGCGTGCTCCTCCATGACAACGATCATATTGCGTCAGGCCGCTACTTTCGCAGCCTCCTCCTTATTCTTCATAGCTGATACCTTCAACAAGAGCTTGCACGTCAGCCTCAGGCTGTTTCGCGGGTCCGGCCTCGATGCGTTCAATTCGTCGCGACTCGTCGATGATCCGTTCGAAGAGACGCCGAAGTGCATCGGCGTCGAGCGGCCCACGATTGACTCCGGTCACATTCTCCATGACCTGGGCTTCGCGTTGAGGGGAGTAAACGTCAAGGCCCAGCCGTCGTTTTATGTGTCCAATGTCGATTGCGCATTGAGCTCGTTCATTGAATAGCTGGACGAGCAGGACATCGATTTCATCAATACGGATTCGCCAGTCATCAATCGTTTTGTCCTGACTCATAGACTCCCCTTCACGATCACCGCACGACACTCGTCCCCCAACCTGCCTGGCTTCGCGGCTAGCCTGGCGCATCAGGCCGGGTTAGCGAGTGCCGAGGCCAGCGCTCCGACTCGTTCCACAAGGTCTGATGCAGCGAGATTTGTTTCAACTTCGAGCACAAGACGACTGCCGACCACAGCCGCATCCGCGTAGCTCCACACCTCACGAACGTGCTCCGGCAGCGAAATCCCAAAGCCTACGGCAACCGGCAGGGAACTGTACTTCCGGACTCGCTCAACCAGCGACCGCACGTCGGGACCGATGGCCTCCCTGACACCGGTGACACCGGTCCGGGCAACGACATACACAAATCCCGTCGCATATTGGCTGACCAGCTTGATGCGGTTGTCCGTCGACGTAGGCGCAACCAGAAAGATAGTATCCACGCCCGCGGCTCGCATCTCAACGACGAACTCGCCCGCCTCTTCCGGAATGAGGTCAGTGACGAGGACTCCGTCAACGCCATATCGCTTAAGCTCCGCGGCGCGCCCCTCAGGTTTGAATTGCAACAGCGGATTAAAGTAGGTGAAAAGGACGAGCGGAACTTCGTATCGGCGCCGAAATTCCGCAACCAGAGGTAGTATCTCACTGACACCGATCGGTCTCTCGAGCGCGCGTTCTGAAGCTCTTTGAATTACGGGGCCATCCGCCATCGGGTCCGAAAACGGTACACCCAGCTCGATGATGTCGGCCCCGGCATCCGCCAGGGCAGCAAGCAGCTTTCCGGTCGTCTCGAGGTTCGGATCGCCAGCCGTCAGGTAGGGAATGAACGCCTTTCGTCCGCGAAGCTCCAGCTGTTTGAATGTTGCCGCAATTCGGCTGCTCATATTTCTCTTACTTCTTGCCCTTGTATGTGACGCGATAGATCTTATTGACGGCATCGTCGACCACCAGCAATGATCCATCCCTCAACTGGGTCAATCCGAGGGGCCTGCCTACAACGTCCTTTGCCGGTCGCATCTCCAACGCAGCCAGTCATGAGGTTCTCTGCGACGATGGCGTCGGCGATGAAGTTTGCGCACTCGTCCCAGATCCATCATCGCTCTTCACTGCGGGTAAGTATCTCTGAGACCGTATGGACATCCTTGTCTCCGCGGCCCGAAAGGTTGACGAGAATAATCTCGTCGCGACCGAGACCGGGTGCAATCTTTGCGACGTGCGCGATGGCGTGCGCCGACTCGAGGGCCGGGATAATACCCTCGAACTGTGCGAGTAATTGCAGTGCCTTGAGTGCTTCGTCATCACTTGCCCGGTGATACTCGACCCGGCCAAGATCGTGAAGATATGCGTGCTCCGGCCCGATGCTGGGGTAATCAAGTCCCGCTGAAATGGAATGCGTCAGCGCGATTTGCCCGCGCTCGTCCTGAAGCACGTAGCTGCAGGTACCCTGCAGAACGCCAACGCTGCCTCCACCCGATTCGAGAAAGCGAGCTGCGTGCTCGCCGAGGCCGTCTCCAAAGCCGCCCGCTTCGACCCCTATCATCCGCACTTCAGCGTCATCGAGAAACTCGTGGAAGAGCCCGATCGCGTTGCTTCCGCCGCCAACACACGCCACCAGGTAGTCCGGTAGGCGCCCAGCTGCTTCCATAATCTGTGACCGCGCTTCGCGTCCGATGACGCTTTGGAAGTCACGGACCATCATAGGATAGGGATGCGGTCCGAGAACCGAGCCGAGCAGGTAGTGCGTGTCACCGACATTTGTCACCCAGTCGCGCAGGGCCTCATTAATCGCGTCCTTGAGAGTTCTGCTGCCCGCCTCAACGCCAATCACTTCTGCACCAAGCAGCCGCATCCTGAATACATTGAGGGCCTGGCGCCGCATGTCCTCGGTCCCCATGTAAATCACGCACTGCAGACCGGCGAGGGCACAGACCGTTGCCGTGGCTACGCCATGCTGGCCGGCGCCCGTTTCCGCGATGATTCGGTGTTTGCCCATTCTCTTTGCGAGAAGCATCTGACCGAGGGCGTTATTGATCTTGTGCGCGCCGGTGTGGTTCAGATCCTCGCGCTTAAGATAGATCTTTGCGCCACCAAAGTGCTCGGTCAGTCGCTCAGCGAATGAGAGTGGAGTCGGCCGCCCGACATAGTCGCGGAGGAGTCGAGCAAATTCGCCTTGAAATGCCTCATCCTCTTGCGCTTCGGCGTAAGCGCCTCTTAGTTCCTCGAGCGCCAGCATGAGGGTTTCCGGGACGTAGCTCCCGCCGTATCTGCCAAAGTGCCCCGCTGCATCCGGAAGAGAGCGGAAATCAATGCTCACCTGTCCATCTCCAGTCTCAGTTGCGAGAGCTTGTTTAGGTCCTTGTGGCCGGGCGCGCTCTCGACGCCGCTGTTTACATCAACTGCAAAGGGATTGACCGTCGTGATTGCCTCGCGAATGTTTTCGGGGCCCAATCCACCAGCAAGAAAGACTGGCTTTAACCGGGCGACTTCTCGAGCAATCTCCCAGTTTGCTTTGCGCCCGGTACCGCCATAGAGCTGCTTGTCAAACGCATCAATCAAGAAGGCAGCCACCTTATACTCAACAAGCGACCCTGGGTCGAAACCCGGACCGGGTCGTATCACCTTGATAGCCACGTCACTGCCCAGCTCCGCGCAGAAGGTGGCGTCTTCGTTGCCGTGGAGTTGCGCCATCATGACGCCGCTTCTCTCCATGACCGCTCTGACATGTTCGGGACTCTCCAGATTCACAAACACACCAACAGGTATCACTGGAGCCGCTATTTCAATGAGTATTCCGCGGACGGTGTCCGGCCTCACGTAGCGCGGACTCGGCTCGTAAAAATTGAAGCCGAGATAGTCGGCGCCGCAGGCGATCGCATCGCGGGCATCCGCCAGCGACGTAATCCCGCAAACCTTCAACTTTACGCGCGACATATAAGAATGAGCTCGACCGCTTTATCCAGTTAGCTCTTGCAGCGCTTCGAGCTCATTGCCGGAACGCATCAGCTCTTCTCCGACAAGGAAGGCCTTGTATCCCGCCTGACGCAGGAGCTCGATATCCGCTCGAGTGCGAATGCCGCTTTCGCTGACAAGGGTCAGGTGCCGCGGAAGATGCCGAGCGAGGTTGATCGAGGTGCCCAGATCGGTCTTGAATGTGCGCAGATCGCGATTGTTGACACCAAGGAGTTTGACATCAAATCGCAGAACTCGCTCCGCCTCCTCGAGACTATGAACTTCAACGAGGACGTCGAGCCCGAGACCATAGGCGGTCTGGAGCAGGTCATTGAATTGAACATCTTCAAGGATCGCCGCAATCAGGAGAATCGCGTCGGCTCCGGCGTCGACGGCTTCGTATACCTGGTACTCATCAACCGTAAAGTCCTTGCGCAGTAGTGGTAATTCGCTGACCGCTCGAATCGATCTGAGATGTTCCAGTGAGCCGTCGAAATAATCTTCCTCGGTCAGCACGGAAATCGCGGCCGCGCCTCCCCTCGTATAGTTCTCCGCGATCGCGATCGGATCAAAGCTCTCTCGGATGATTCCCTTTGAGGGCGACCTCCGTTTGACTTCCGCGATGACATTGACGCCGTCGCGGTTGAGCCCCGTGAGCATTCCACTCCCTGGGCCACT
>JBDTUW010000180.1:0-7532 GCA_040007555.1 Acidobacteriota bacterium
TCACTGCAACGTTTGCGGTGGAGCGCTATTCGGTAACCGCTGTCATCTTTATCGGGCCAGCCTGCGTGCGGGGCCTCTCATCGAGACTGGGTTAGCGAACGTTCTGTCGCTAACCCTTTTGCCTTTTTGGGCTTAATTGCCCGCGCTTTCGATTTTGAGGAGAGTCTCGCGCAATGATTGTCATGAAGTTCGGTGGTACCTCGGTTGAGGACGCCAATGCAATCCGCAATCTGATCGCCATCGTCAAGCTCGAATTGGAGAGATGCCCTATCGTGGTGGTATCTGCGATGGCCAGGGTGACCAACGGGCTACTGGCGGCGGCAAACCACGCCGCAGCGGGCAGGGTTACCGAAGCGCGTGCGACCCTCGAGGCCATCGCGGCTCACCATTTCACGACTGCCACCGAGCTCACGCTATCGAGCGAGCGCGACGAACTCGCCCGGTTGCTTGAGGAGCGCTTTGACGAACTGAGAAGGGGTCTCGACCAGATTGCCGCGGCTGGGGTCGTGACTCCAGAACTCTGCGATTTGGTCGCCTCCAACGGCGAGCTGCTTTCGTCCCTCGTGGTGACCGCTGCATTGCGCGCCTCCGACATTGACGCGGTCTGGGTCGATATCCGGCCGCTGATGCGTACCGACGGCGACTTTACGCGGGCTGCTGTCGACTTCGGCGTTGCCGAACCCCTGATCGAGCAAACTCTTGGGTCGCTCGTCTCCAGCGGCAAGGTTCCTGTGACGCAGGGTTTCATCGGGTCTACCGCGACCGGTGCGACGACGACGATTGGCCGAGGCGGTTCGGACTACTCGGCGGCCATCATCGGCAGCGCGCTTAAAGTGGACGAGATAGAGATTTGGACGGATGTCGATGGCATTATGACCACCGATCCGCGAGTTGTGCCCGAGGCTTCCAAGGTCCACGTCATCTCATTCGCCGAAGCGGCGGAGCTCGCATATTTTGGCGCCAAGGTGCTCCATCCGAGCGCGCTCCTACCAGCGATGGCGAAAGAGATTCCAGTCTCGGTTCGAAACTCGCGACGACCGGATCTGAGCGGCACGAGGATAGTCCGGCAGGCGCCCCCTTCGGGAGCGCTGGTCAAAGCCATTGCCTTCAAGCGCGGGATCACAGTGGTCAACGTGACATCTGATCGGATGCTCATGGCCTATGGCTTCCTCGCCCGTCTCTTCGATGTTTTTATGAAACATCAAACTGCCGTCGACATGGTCGCAACGTCAGAAGTCGGTGTCTCGATGACCCTCGACGATACGCGGCATCTCGAGGAGATCATCGCGGATCTGAGCGAACTCGGTGAGGTGTCGGTGGAGAGCGATCGAGCCCTGATCTGTCTGGTTGGTGAACGACTGAAGTTCACGGCGGGAGTGGCGGCACGAGTATTCTCAACCATCGAGCACATCAACGTCTCAATGATCTCGCATGGAGCCTCTTCGATTAATGTCAGCTTTATCGTTGAAGGTGCGCAAGTCGAGGAGGCCGTTCGGTCATTGCACGCAGAATTTTTTGAGGAAGTGGTCAGCAGTCAGTGGTCAGTTGTCAGCGGTCAGTGAGCGGTGGTTGACGGCGCGGCGGGACGATGAATGAGAGCATGAGAATCGCGATTGTTGGTTACGGCAAGATGGGCCAGATGGTCGAGCGCGTCGCCCTGGCGCGGGGCCATCGGATCGTCGCTCGCTTTGATATCGACAACAATCAGCACGCGAACGGGCTAACCCGCGACAGTCTCGCAGATGTCGATGTCGCGGTAGAGTTCTCGACTCCCCAAGTCAGCCTCGAGAATGTGAGGCGTCTGATTGAGTTGCGCGTTCCAACTGTCGTTGGCACGACCGGTTGGTACGAACACCTCGACGAGATCCGGGAGTCTGTCCGCGCAAACAATGCAACGCTTGTGTATAGCGCCAATTTCTCGATCGGGATGAACCTCTTTTTCAGGTTGTCGCGCGAGGCGGGGCGGCTATTCTCGCGCTATTCCGAGTACGATCCCTGGCTTATCGAGCATCACCACAAGTTCAAAAAGGACGCGCCTTCCGGCACAGCCATCGTTATCGAAAACCTGCTGCGGGAGAGCTACGCCGAGTTGACCCCGGTCCCCGCGAGCATCCGGGGCGGGCACGTCCCGGGAACACATGAGGTCGGCTTCGATTCGGAGGCCGACACGATCACACTGACGCATACAGCACGCAGTCGCGAGGGGTTTGCCGTCGGCGCAGTGCTCGCGGCCGAACGCGTCGCTTTGACAACAGGCTTCTTTGAATTTTCCGAAATATTGTTCGATCACGAGGAGGAGAGATGATAAACCTCGAATTGCGGGGTTGTGGCACCGCGCTCGTCACGCCGTTTGACACCGATCAGCGAGTCGATGAATCGGCTCTCGAGAGGTTAGTCGAGTCCCAGATCGAAGGGGGCATAGACTTTCTCGTGCCGTGCGGCACGACTGGGGAGAGCGTCACTCTCTCCGAAGACGAGCAGGCGCGCGTGGTCGAGTTGACCGTCAAGACATCCCGGCGAAGAGTTCCGGTTGTTGCGGGCGCCGGCGGCTACAACACAATGGAAGTGGTGCATCGCGCCCGGCGGTTCGGCAAACTGGGCATCGATGCGATCCTCTCGGTCACTCCCTATTACAATCGACCGACTCAGGAAGGGCTTTTCGAACACTACCGGACGATCGCCGAAGGGAGCCCCGTTCCGGTCGTGCTCTACAACGTTCCAGGTCGCACGGGATGCAATCTGGAGCCATCAACCGTGGCGCGAATAGCCCAGATTGATGGCATCATTGGCATCAAGGAAGCTTCAGGAAACATTTCGCAGATTGCCGAGATTGCATCTCTGGTAGACGATTCGTTTCGGATTTTCGCCGGTGACGACAGCGTTGTTCTGCCGGTGGCAGCGATCGGTGGTGTGGGAGTCATTTCGGTCACATCCAATCTTCTGCCAAAGCAGGTGAGTCAACTTGCCGGTGCGTGTCTTGCCGGTAATTACGACGAAGCACGGCTGCTTTATCGATACCTTCTGCCGATCTTCAAAGCGATGTTTATCGAGACGAGCCCGATACCGGTGAAGGCAGCGATGGCAATGGCGGGAATGATCGAAGAGGTCTACCGGTTGCCCCTTGTACCGCTCTCTGACATCAATCGACAAAAGCTGAGGAGAGTTCTAGTTGACGCCGAGGTCATACAGTCCTTTCAGAGAGCGGTTTAGGATGACGCAGGACTTGCAGCATCAAATCGAGAAGTACTTTACGCTGCCCACCGAGGAACTGATTGGGTTACCCAGGTCGCGCGCGCTGACCGCCTTCGGCGAGTTCAAAGAGGCTCTTAACGAGGGAAGGGTTCGCGCTGCCAGCCGCGATGAGTCCGGGCAATGGACGGTTCACCCATGGGTCAAGCGAGGCATTCTGCTCGGCTTCCGGCTGGGGGTGATGGTCGATTACTCGATCGATGCGAACTTCCGCTTTTTTGACAAGGATACCTATCCGACGCGTCAATTGACGGTCGCTGACGGAGTCCGCATCGTACCAGGAGGTTCGTCAATCCGTGATGGCGCCCATGTTGGAGTCGGGGTGACTGTCATGCCACCCGCCTACATCAATGTTGGCGCCTATGTCGATGAAGGGACAATGGTGGACTCACACGCCCTGATAGGCTCCTGCGCTCAGGTGGGGAAGCGATGTCATATCAGCGCTGCCGCCCAAATAGGCGGAGTCCTTGAGCCGGTCGGAGCGCTCCCGGTCATTATCGAAGACGAAGTGCTGGTTGGAGGGAACTGCGGCGTTTATGAAGGGGCGATCGTCCGGGCGAGGGCAATACTGGCATCTGGAGTTGTTCTCACCGGGTCGACTCCCATCTACGATGCGGTTCGTGGTGAGATATATCGGCGTCAGGAATCGAGTCCACTTGAGGTACCGGCCGGAGCTGTTGTCGTGCCCGGAACGCGCGCGCTGACTGTCGGGCCGGCTAAGGACTGGGGGCTGTCGGTTTACACGCCGATCATCGTCAAGTACCGCGACGAAAAGACAGATCTTTCGGTAAAGCTCGAAGAATTCCTCCGGTAATCTTCTTTGTTCGGTTTGCCGCTTCTGGCACACGCCGTTTATAATCCCCCATCAAACGCCGATCAAGCTTTGATGTAAGTCCCCGACGTTCGCCACAGGCGTTCACCTATGGACATCTTTCAATTTACCAGGGAGCTTATCGAGATCGAGTCGATCACGGGAAACGAAGGTGCGGTTGGCCGCTATCTTCGCGATTATCTCGCTGACGCTGGTTTTGAGACGCGTCTCCAGGCGGTGGGGCCCGATCGCTTCAATGTACTGGCGAGCGTGGGCGATCCACTTCTCACATTTTCGTCGCACATCGATACGGTTCCACCCTTTATCGCTTCAAGAGAGGACGATGGAGCGATTTACGGTCGGGGCGCGTGTGATGCGAAGGGCGTTCTCGCGGCGCAGGTGTTCGCGGCCAGACGGTTGCTCGAAGATGGCTTCAGCGATATCGGTCTGCTCTACCTCGTCGGTGAAGAAGATGGCAGCGATGGAGCTCGGGCAGCCAACGTCATACCCAATAGAAACCGATTTCTCATCAATGGCGAGCCGACGGAGAGCCATCAGGCTCTGGCAACCAAGGGCGCGCTGCGCTTTGTAATTGAGGTGACCGGGAAGACTGCTCACGCGGCATACCCGGAATGTGGTGAGTCAGCCATTGAAAAGCTGATCGACATTCTCAATGATATTCGTCGGACCGAGTGGCCGACTGATGCAACACTCGGCACGACTACTTACAACATTGGCACGATCAATGGCGGTCGCAAGGCAAATGTCGTCCCTGATCAGGCCGCTAGCGAGTTAATGTTCCGCACAGTGGATGATCCGAGTCTTGTTTTTGAGCGGGTGGTGGAGCTTGTTGGTCAGCGTGGCGAGGTAAAACGCGGATTCACAATTCCGCCCGTCCACCTGAGTGTAGTCGACAATCTTCATCTACCGACAAGTGTCGTTCGCTTTGGAACGGACATACCTTGCCTGACTGCGTGGGGCCAGCCGCTGCTTTTTGGTCCTGGTTCGATTCATGATGCGCATACGACGCACGAGATGATTCTCAAGGACGACCTGCTTCGTGCCATTGATTCTTATGCGCTGATGGCCAGAACGCTGCTCGCGACCGAGCTTGTCTGAAGAAGCTGCCCGTACAGTCCAACCCGAAGAACCTAATCCCGAAGAATATTGAAAGCAACAGGAGCTATTCGATCATGCCAACTGCAAAATTCTCTGCTGAGCCGGATTCACCCGAATACGTTGCCTCAGACTGGCTCATGACCATTCACAATGCGTACCGCGAGATCGACTACGCAATCGAGAAGTCACCGGATCCGCAGGCTTTTATTGAAAGACTCAAGGAGCGAGTCAGACGCGATTACGAACAGAATCGGGAGCAGATGGGTTGGAGCGAACGGACTCGCGACATTGCCGCGCGCGGTCTCGACATCGTCCTTCAGACAAGAAAATAGCAAAAGACAAGGGCCTGTCCCCTAACGAGGCCGGGTCCTTTAGCTCGATCACGCTTCTTCGCGTCCCGACTCTTTGAGCGATACTGGAAACTCTTTCACTCGTTGTGAGTCTTTGAGTCGTGCCACCAAAATGGCATCCGGCGTGTCGATCACCATCAGATCGTCGACACCAAGTAGCGCGACCAGACGTTTCGACACGGAATAAACAAGGTTGCCCCGAGAATTGATCACCTGCACATCTCCCAGCAGAAGATTACCCTGACCATCGTATTCGGATGCGCGAAGTTCATAGAGGGCCTGCCAACTCCCCACATCACTCCAGCCAAAGTCACATTTCAAGACCGACACAGTTGTCCGAGTGCGCTCCATAATGCCGTAGTCGATCGAGATCGGATCAACGCTTTCGTAGACTCGAGCGAGGACCTCCTCGTACTCGCTCTGACCGATGGCGGCCGTAATGGTTCGCAGTCCCGCAGCGAGGGCGGGCAGATGGGCATCGATTTCAGAGAGAATTGTCCGTGCCGTGAAGACAAAGATACCGCTATTCCAAAAGTGCCGGCCGTCTGCGACGTAGCTGATGGCAGTTATCTGGTCGGGTTTTTCGACAAAGCGCTCCATCCTAAAATGCCTGGTGACGCCGTCACTGGAACCGCCATCGTCGGCCATGACCCTGATATATCCATATCCCGTCTCGGGTCTGGTCGGGGTGATGCCAAGAGTGACGATGCCCCCAGCAAGCGCCTGCTCAGCGGCGCTCTGGATTGTCTTAACAAACCCGTCAACATCTGCGACAAAATGATCGGCAGGCAGGACCACCATCGGTTGATCGGGATCCTGACGCGCGATGTGAATGGCTGCCAGTCCAATGCAGGCCGCGGTATTCCGCGCCACAGGTTCGACCAGAACCTGATTGGCAGCGAGGCCTCCAGAAGCCGGATCAGCCGACGCGAGGACTAACTGCTCGTGAGCGCGCCCGACGACGGCATAAATCTCATCCGCTGCTGAAAAGCGCCTGACGCGTGCCAGTGTCTCCTCGAACATCGTGCTCGTGCTCGTGATTCGAAGGAACTGTTTAGGGAGTCGCTCACGGCTGGCGGGCCAGAATCGCGTTCCTGAGCCACCTGCCATGATCACGGAAAACATCGGTGTCACCCTCCTTAGGCAATGCGCGAATAGAACGTCGGTGCCTCTGCGGTGGGGCGTAGCTTCGGGTGATCCACAAAGCCGCACTCAGTCGGGGCGACCATCAGATATCCGCCCTCCCGGAGCGAATGCGCGAGCCGTCCAACCATGCGTCGAACTGCCGCGCCATGAAGAAAAGCCAGGAGGTTGGCACAGACGATCAGATCGAATCGTCCCGCCATCGATTTCCAGAAAATCTGCTCAAGCAGATTGACGCGTCGAAAGCTCACGAGGCGGCGTACGTCTGGAACGAGTGAATAGCGGCCGTCACCTGATTCACTTTCCTCAGGGGATCTGACGAAGTAGCGCTCGCGAATCGCGGGTTCAAGCGCATCGACGGACTGCGCCAAGTAACGGGCCTGACTGGCAATTAGCAAGGCGCCGTTGCGAACGTCGGTGGCGAAGATCTCAATGGTGCGTGCATCTCCCTCACTCCTCAGCAGATCGCAGACCATACCGAGTGAGTAAGCCTCCTCGCCCGTCGAACATGCGGAACTCCAAAGGCGAAGCGCTTCTGACTTTGGTCGGTTGATCCATATTTCCGGAAGGATCAGAGTTCGAAGGAGATCAAACTGATCTGATTCCCTGAAGAACCCGGTCTCTCCAAAGGCAGCTTCCTCGACCAGCGCAAGCATCTCGCTCTGGCTCGCGGCGGCGATATCGCAATAATCCTCCTGCGCGATGCGAACCCGTCCCGCCTTACATGCCATTGCCGCGTTGAGCTTGGCGCGCGACGCGGGCGTCGTCGCCCACCCGTAGTATTCGGCGAGGGCCTCCTCCAGCTTTTTCAGTGAAGAGGTCAAAATCGATTCCCTGGACTGTCGATCAAGAGCAACCTG
>JBDTUW010000181.1:0-7519 GCA_040007555.1 Acidobacteriota bacterium
TCGCTGCCGAGCAGTGGTGTGGCGCAGCGCGCGGGGCGGTCAACGCGGTCTTCATTTCGTTTGGTAATGGGATAGAGGCTGGCCTGCTCATCGAAGGACGCACCGTACGGGGCGCCTCGGGTCGAGCGGGCGCGATCGGCTGGCTTGCCTTGAGCGAAACCTTCCGCGAGGAGTATGCCGAGTGGGGCACCCTCGCCGTCGAAGCCGGGCGGCGGTCGCTCGTCCGCCGCACGATCGAGTTGTGGACCGGGAGTGGCGACTCGACGGTCGGTCTGCTCAGTGTGAGTAATCCCGCTGACCTCTCGCCTGAAGTCGTTTTACGGGCTGCGCGCGCCGGGGATCAATTGGCGGTGAAGGTTGTGAGTGACCTTTGCACGTGGCTGGGCCGTGCAGTTGCGGATGTCATTTCAACGCTAAACCCGGAGATCGTGGTCATAGGCGGTGTGCTTGGAAGGGCGCTGCGACCCTTCTACGGAGATCTGCGACGTGAGGCGCGGAAGTGGGCCGAGCCCACTGCGGGTCGTCAGTGCCGCATCGTCGGAGCTGACTTGGGAGACAAGAGCGCCCTTATTGGAGCCGCGCGCCTGGCGTTCGAGGCAAAGCCGGACAAATAGACGAGACCGTCACGACGCGTGCAAAACCAAGAGCTCCGTTGGAGCTAATGCTTCTCCAACGGAGCTCGGTTATTTCAGATCAGACTACAGGCCGCCTGAAATTAATTGACGTCCGGGTCCACCGGCTTCTTCTTTAGGACGGGCCGGTCTGAGCTCTCTGTGGTTGGCTCGGTTGCCGGTTTTTCTGTCTCGTCGGATTTTTCCGTGCTCTTTTCCGTGCGCTTGAGAGTTGGGCGCTCCGTAGATTCGCTGCCCTCCGACCTGCTCTCTGATCTATCGGATGTTGTTTGTCCCGAATCCTGGCGACGCTTCAAAGTCGGCCGATCAGCGGGATCTGACGATGGATCGCTGTTATCGCCGCTCTGACCAGCAGGACGACGCTTAAGAGTCGGTCGACCCGAGTTGTCATTCGAAGCGGATCGCGTCGCAGTCATAGCCAGCGTCCGCGATCTGACGGAATTGAATTCCGAGGAACTCAACTGGTACTCACCGCGTTCCGGAAATCTCGAGACTAGTTGCTTTACTTCGGTAATCCGATCGCCGGTCATCGGATGCGACATGAATATCTTGGCCAGCGTGCCTGGTTTCTTCTTCTCTTTCGCCTGAAGCTTCTCGAAGAAGGTAATCAAAGCGTTCGGATCATAACCAGACGCCCACATGTACTGTGCGCCAAGTCTGTCGGCCTCTTTCTCAGCTCCCCTGGAAAACTTTAGAAAGCCCAGTGGAACCGCCAGTCCCGCGACCTGTTGTGCAACGTAACCGCCCATGCCGCCAACAAAGATCAACGGTATCGAAGCATAATTGATCAGCTGACCCTTTGATGCCTGCTCGACACCATGCCGTGCTGCAACGTGGGCAATCTCGTGAGCAATTACACCCGCCACTTCGGCTTCATTCTCTGCGGCCTCGATGACGCCGCGGTTGACATAGAGAAAGCCGCCCGGAAGCGCAAACGCGTTGACCTCATTCGAGTCGATGACCTTGATCGTAAAGGGAACCTTCGCGTCCGAGTTGAGCACCAGATTCTGAGCGACTCGATTGACGTACTCCGCGATAAGCGGATCACTGACCACCTTTGTTGTTCGATCGACCTCGGCGGCGAGCTGCCTTCCGAGTGCGACCTCTCGATCGACCGAATAGAACTGGATCTGCCCCTTGTTAAGATCTCGCTTGCCGATCAAAAGGGGATTGTCGCGTTCATCGAGGGGTTGCTTCGCGTTCTGCGCGAACACGCTCACAGAGGCGAGCATGAATGCGAATCCAATCGCGGACAAACCACGCGAGACCAACCTTAGATTTGAAATTCTCATTGTCTGATTCCCTTCGCTGCCTTGAGCTCGTCTTGCAGGGGGTGCGAACGGGCGTCATCTGAACTCGGTTGAATCCGTCTGGAGACTGGGATTCAAAGGAGTTCGGCCAGACAACATTATCACACCTTGCACTTCACGTGAACATTTAGACGCGGTATTGACTCGCACGGTTGGGCGGAACATCGTTAAATCACACTTATTTAGCAGCAGTTGTCAGTTGCCAGTTGCCAGTTGCCAGATGCCAGATGCCAGTTGTCAGTTGTCAGTTTTCAGTTGCCAGTGACCAGTTTCAATTTTGTTAGATTCCTCAGAGGATGCGCGCGGACTTCCCTCTGCGTCTTCTGGCGCTCGTCTTCTGGCTCTCCGCTAAGCTGGCAACTGACAACTGACTACAACTGACAACTACCAACTGACAATGCTACTATCTGCCGAATCCCGAGACATTTCCGAAAGCGCACAAACCCGATGGAACCTCCTCGCCCTGACGCCTAAACCGCGCCGTCGCCCCCCAAACTCAAAAGAGAATCCCGGCAATTCCCATTGTGGATGAGGTGGGCAATCGTCGTTGGCTCGGGTCTTTTTGTGCTCGCCTTCCCCGTGCCTACAGGAATCACGGTGGATTCGTGGCGCTTATTGGCAATCTTCGTCGCGACCATCGTCGGATCGATCGTCCGTCCGGTACCCGTTGGTGGGATGGTCCTGTTAGGAATCTCGACAGTCATCCTCACCCGCGTCATGCCAGTCGACCCCGCCATTGTAGGCACCAGAAACATCGAAACCCTCCGGATCAAGGAGGCGCTAGGTGGGTATGCCGATCCAGTCGTCTGGCTCGTCCTCGCCGCGTTCTTCATGTCGCGAGGAATGCTCAAAACCGGTCTCGGACGCAGAATCGCGTTCCTCTTTATTCGCGCGATCGGCCACCGCTCACTCGGTCTTGGCTACGCGCTGGTCGCGACCGACATGATCCTGGCGACATTTATTCCATCTAATGGAGCGCGTTCGGGAGGGATCATCTTTCCGATTGCAAAGAGCATCGCCGAGGCTTATGAGTCGAGACCCGGCCCGACCGCGCGGCGTCTCGGCGCATTTCTCATGGCGTTCATGTATCAATGTGAAGTCATTCTTTGCGCGATGTTTCTGACTGGCCAGGCTGGGAACCTGCTCATTCAGCGATTTGCGAAGGTATCGGCCGGATTTGATCTCAACTATCCGAGGTGGATGCTTGGTGGAATCGTCCCGGGCCTTGTCTCGCTCATGATTGTTCCACCTCTGCTCTATCGCGTCTTCCCACCAGAAATTCGAGAGACACCCCGCGCCTCGGAGTTCGCCGAAGAAGAGCTCCAGCGCATGGGCAAGATGAGCTGGCAGGAACGAACGATGCTGCTCGTCTTTGCGCTTGTAGCGTCTTTATGGACGACAACAAGGTTCCACGGAATTGACTATGCGGCAGTAGCCATGCTGGGCATCTGTTTGCTGTTGCTCACGAACATTCTCAATTGGGAGGACCTTCTGGCGGAGCGCGCAGCCTGGGACGTGTTCATATGGTACGGAGGCATGCTTCGTTTAGCGGAGGCTCTCGGTGAGACTGGCATCACGAAGAAATTTGCTGAGACAGCTTCAAACTTTACTGTCGGCTGGCGCTGGGGAGCGGCCCTCGCGCTGCTGGCAGTAGTTTACTTCTACGCCAAATATGCATTCGCGAGCATCTCAGCGCACGCTCTGGCAATGTTCACTCCCTTTCTGCTGGTGATCATTGGAGCGGGTGCCCCGGCGGGACTGGCCGTGCTGGTATTGGCGTACTTCTCGAATCTTTCAGCCGGTTTGACGCACTACGGCACAACACCGGGACCAATTTACTTTGGTGCCGGATATGTCTCGCAACACACGTGGTGGAAGCTGGGCCTGCTTGCCTCAATTCCCAATATACTGGTCTGGGGCACGGTTGGTGTTCTCTGGTGGAAGCTGATTGGATTTTGGTAGGCGTTGGACTCTCGCGCGAGATTGTCCCGGAGAGTGGCCCCTCTTGACGTACCCACCACGGGATGCGCCGACCCCTGCTCCGTGAAGCTGACAACTGGCAACTGACTGCAACTGACAACTGACAACTGGCAACTGACAACTTCTTTGACAGGCCTTTCGCGTATGTGTTACAAGTCGCGGCAGATACAGGTCTTTTCTAATCATGTCAGACGAAGTAAAAGCATCATCGGCAGCGGAACCCAGACCCTCGGCTAAGCAATCGGGCCCCGTCTATACCGAGATAGTCGGCGATTCTGTGATCGACAAGTTAAGGGATCACTTCGGAGAAAGCATCGGAGAAGCACTGGAACTGCTTGGTCAGAAGACTGTCTATGTCGATCCCGACCGGGCGCACGAGATTCTTCGCTTTCTGCGTGACGATGCAGAGGCTGCCTTTGACTTCCTGACCGATCTGACCGCCGTTCATTATCCTGACAAGCCGCTCCAATTCGAGGTTGTCTATCACCTCTATTCCTTCGTTCGCAATGTCCGGCTGAGGGTCAAGAGCGCTGTTGAGGATGGGGCGTCTGTCAGAAGCGTGACTAATCTCTGGAGTTCTGCAAATTGGATGGAGCGAGAAGTCTATGACCTTCTCGGCATTCATTTTGACCATCACCCTGATCTTCGCAGGATACTGCTCCCCGCCGACTGGGAGGGACACCCTCTGCGCCGCGAGCACCTGCTCGAATATCGAGAGAACGACTGGGTGCGCCGCCATCTCAAGATCAGAGACGTTCATCCCGAAACTGATATGACGGGCAAATATGAATTGACGGACTTCGTCAAGGCGAACAGGTAGGGTACTGATCGGTTGCGCCTTTTACCCGAACGCCTCCGCCCAAAGCCTCGGGCGCCAAACCTCCGCCAAACTTTCGATTGAGGCAGGCTGCTATGGAATTGCATCAGCGAGTGGAGATCGCATCTGTAGTCGAAGATTTGACTGAGATGACCCTCAATATGGGTCCTCAGCATCCCTCGACTCACGGAGTCCTGCGCGTCATTCTCAAGCTCGATGGAGAGACGGTGACCGACCTTGATTGCGACATCGGGTACCTGCATCGCGGCGTGGAGAAGATATGTGAGAATCGCAACTATGCGATGATCACGCCATATTGGGATCGAACCGACTATGTCGCCGCGATGGCCGGCACCCTCTGCTACGTTCTGACGGTGGAGAAGCTGATGCAGGTTGAAGTCCCGAAGCGGGCCGCCTACATCAGAGTCATTCTGACCGAACTTAACCGGCTTTGTTCTCATCTGCTCTGGCTCGGCACTCACGCAATCGATATCGGCGCGGTGACGGTTTTTCTTTACTGCTTTCGTGAGCGCGAGCAGATTCTGAAGATCATCGAGAACTTTGTCGGAGCGCGATTGACCTGTCATGCCTTTCGCCTGGGTGGGATGGAGTGGGACGTCTACCCTGAATTCGGCGACGAGTTGCGGGCTTTTCTCGATGTTTTTCCGCGACGCGTTCACGAGTACGAAGAACTATTGAGTGGGAATCGCATCTGGCTGTCGAGAACCGTAGGAATCGGGGTCATTGAAGCTGCTGAAGCCAAGGACGTCGGATTGACTGGCCCGGTGCTTCGAGGGTCAAGCGTCAAATGGGATGTGCGCAAGGCCTTTCCGTATTCATCGTATGACGATTTCGATTTCGAGATTCCGATTGGCCTCAATGGCGACACCTATGATCGCTATCTTGTTCGCCTCGAGGAGATGAGACAGTCGACAGCCATCATTCGCCAGGCCTTTGAAGGCCTCCCCGAAGGGCCCGTCATGGCAAAGATGCCGAAGGTGATCAAACCTCCGGTTGGAGAGGTTTATCACTCGGTTGAAAGTCCGAAGGGTGAGCTGGGGATGTACCTGGTCAGCGATGGTTCGACGCGTCCATATCGATTGCGCTGTCGACCGCCATGTTTTATCAATCTGCAGGCGCTTCGGCAAATGGCAATTGGCCACCTGGTCGCAGACGTGGTCGCGATCATCGGCAGTATCGACATTGTTCTTGGCGAAGTCGACAGATAATCGGATTTTGGATTTTGGAATTTGGATTGAAGAAACGACAGATCGATTTTAGATTTTGGATTTTGGATTGAAGACACAACCGCCCTGTTCCTCAATCCAAAATCCACAATCTAAAATCCAAAATCAAAAGGGGGGATTGGGGGATGTCGACCGGAGCAGTGCCGGCACCTGAGGTGCCGACCGGGGATAAGTTAATTCGGATAATCTGTCTGACTATTCTGCCGATGACACGGGAGAGCTTTGCGCCCTATGGTCAGATGGTCGGTGAGCGCGGTCAGGTCGAGGTCGATCTCGATGGTGGGCCCGCAAGTGTCGCGGCGCAATCGATAGAGGCCCGCGAGATGACCTTTGACTTTCTGGGCAGGCATATGCGCACGGAGCAGGTATTCTCACCGCTGGGTGGATCGAGGTCTGTCATCGCGGTGGCGCCGCCGAGCGCTGATGGTGGCATCGACCTCATGCGACTCGCAGCTTTTCTTATCGATGGCACAAGCGCCTTTAAGCTGCATCGAGGTACGTGGCATACAAGCGCATTTCCACTCGAAGATCGCGCCTCCTTCCTCGTGCTCGATCGCGATGGAACGCTTGAGGAAGATTACGATCTCCGCGACCTCAAGACGGCCCACGGTGTCGTTGTTGAGATCGTCAAGTAGCCGCCCGGAGTAAGGGTCAGGGATCAAGGTAAGCAGTGATGAGAGGAAGTGTCATGGCGTTGCTCGGTTTTACCAACGCACCTGATTGGTTTTTCGATCTCGTGACACGAGCCGTGCCTGCTGGTCGTGAGGTGGTGGACTATCTTATCTGGCCGCTGATTCAGATCGCGGTTATGTTCTTTATCGTCGCGACACTGGTTGCCTATCTTGTCTACGCTGAACGCAAGATCAGCGCCTTCATTCAGGGGCGACTCGGTCCGATGCGGGTGGGTCCGTGGGGTTTGCTGCAACCGCTAGCCGACCTCGTGAAGCTCGTGTCAAAAGAGGACATGGTACCGGACAAGGCGGATCAGGCGATCTTCCCGCTGGCGCCGATGATCCCGGTCATCTCGGCTTTTACGTGTCTTGCGTTGCTCCCGTTTGGACCGTCCTGGTTTCATATTTCAGACGTCAATATCGGCCTGCTTTTTGTCTTCGCTTTCTCGTCGCTGGGTGTCTTGGGGATCATCATGGCAGGCTGGTCGTCGAACTCGAAATACCCGCTGCTCGGAGGGCTCCGCTCATCGGCGCAGATGGTCAGTTATGAAGTCGGAATGGGTCTGGCGATTGTTGGAGCGCTGATTTTTACGGGCACGCTTTCGATGGTCGGGATCATCAACGGCCAGATCCAATCGGGCGTCTGGAACATCCTCTATCAGCCGCTTGGTTTCTTTATCTTTTTTGTCTGTGGTCTGGCGGAGACCAACCGGACTCCATTTGATCTTCCGGAAGGCGAATCAGAGCTCGTCGGCGGTTTTCACACCGAGTATAGCGGGTTTCGCTGGTCGCTTTTCTTCCTGTCCGAATATACCGGGATGTTGATCGTCGCATCCGTCGCGACGACGCTCTATCTTGGTGG